>NZ_AKIX01000040.1:0-170422 GCF_000282075.1 Brevibacillus sp. BC25 | reverse complement strand
ATGCGGCAGCCGGCGAACCGCTGAGATTGGTGAGCGCCACGGCAGCCAATCCGTTCTCGGGGATGATGCTCATGTAGGCTTGGATCCCTTTCTCTCTGCCGCTATGGCCCAGCATCAAAGCACCGTAGAAATTGGGTGTAATCGCTACACCATACCCGTAATATTGGTTATGTTCGCATCGGAAATAAGGGGTGGTCATCTGCTGCACACTTTCCGTGCGAAGAATTCGTTCCTTGCCAATCAAACCTTTCGTTCGAAACAGCTCGGTGTATCTCATCATGTCGATGAGCGTTGATTTTAATCCGCCGGATGATTGAAACGGCAGTGTCTCAAATAGTGGTTTCCTATCTTCGTACCCGTGCAACTCCACGAAAGAAAAGCAACTATGCTGCATTCCTGCTGGTTGGAGAATATGCTCCTTCACGTACGTCGAATATGGCTTGCCGCTTACCCGCTCAATAATTGCTCCCAGTAGCGTATAGCAATCATTGGAATAACTGAACTCTGTACCTGGTGCGCCCAATAAAGTAAATTCCAGTTGTGCCATATAGGTCATCAATTCCTCATAGGTGTTCATTCCACGCTTGAGTGCTTCATCGACGCAAGATAACGGCGGCAAACCGGAGGAATGGGTCAGAAAGTTGTGAATGGTGATTGCCTCCGTTCCACTTCCCGTTCTTACATGAAACTCTGGCAAAAAACGGGAAACAGGATCGGCAACCGTCAGTTTTCCGGCTTCCTGCAGCTGCATGATCGCAATAGCGGTGAACGATTTCGTAATCGAAGCGATTCCGAATATAGTATCAACTGTCGCTACCTGACCTTGCTCGGCATCACAATAGCCGAAGCCTTTGGCATAAACGAGCTGTCCGTTTTTGGCCACTCCTATTGCAGCCCCAGGTACCTTGCTTCCCATCATTGTTTCTCGGACAAACTCCTCATAACTCACGATCCATTCCTGATTGTTCATGACCTGTTCTCCTTGTTTTTTGTTTCCACGCTTACTTAACCCACACGTCCTGATACAATTTCAGTCCGGATGGATCAAGCATCAGTCCCTGAACACGGTTGTTTACCACGACAAACCGTTTTTCCGTGTAAATGGGAATCCAAAACGCCTCCTCCACAGAGCGCTTCTGAAGATCTTCATAGATTTTCGCTCTATCGTCGCTCTTCATCGTCACCTGTCCCTTTTCCAGCAAGGAATCGATCGTTTTGTCATGGATGGCTGAACGATTCATCCCACCGATCTGAGTTGAATGCATGAACGGAAACAAGATATCAGGGTCATCAGCGACGTATCCATCCAGCGCCAAGTCAAATGTGCCGGCCGCAGTTAACTGGTCGACTGCGCTACCTTCCAGAGTAATGATTTTCACGTCTACCCCAATCGCTTTGAACATTCCTTGCATCAACTGGGCAGGTTGAGACCATACTTCCATACTCAACAATTCGAGATAAAGCGGTTTTCCTGCTTTCACCCTTATCCCTTGTGCATTCAGTTTCCATCCGGCTTCTTCCAGGAGCTTCACCGCTTCCTCGGGGTTGTATTTGTATGCATATTGGGCAATGGATTGATCGTATCCGAACAAATTTGCTGGCAGCGGACCATCTGCAACAATTCCTTCTCCTTGCAGATGCGACTGCACGATAGCCTCTTTCTTTACTGCCATTTGCAACGCTTTGCGTACGTTTTTATCTTGTAAAATCTCGTTATTCAAGTTCAGCTCGACAAACAGCCCTAGGCCGCGCTTTGTCTGCTCAAGTACCGTAAAACGATTGTTGTTCCTGAATTTCTTCGCGTCTTTCGCAGGCAGATCAGCGATGTCGATAGTTCCACTTTCCAAAGCAGCGACAGTCGTTTGCGGATTTCGAATCAATTTCAGAACTAATTTGTCCGGCCTCGGTGGTCCTTGATTTTTAAAGAAGGGCGTTGCCCAGCGATACACATCATTTTGAATCAGCGTAATAGAGTCTCCTGATTTCCAGCTCTCCATCTTCCATGGACCGACACCGACCGGATTCCTCCCGTATTGATCCCCAAACTTTTGCACCGCGTCCACCGAGAGCGGCTGCATCCAGCTCGCGGAAGTGAAATAGGTCAGGAGCGTGGCAGACGGTTCATTCAACTCCAAAATAAGGGTCTGATCATCTGGTGTTTTGATCGATTTGATGATACCAAGAACCATTCCTACGCCTTTCGGAGCGATTTCCGGAGACATGGCCCGCTCAAATGTTCGCTTGTACGCCTGTGCAGTAAGCAGTGTCCCATCATGAAAGGTAACGCCTTGGCGAATGCGAAATGTCCATGTCTTCCCATCTTCCGAAATGAAGTACGATTCGGCCAGATGGGGCTTGACCTCATTTGTTTGGGGATCTCTGTAAAGGAGAGCCGCCCCTAGATTGAGTGCGACCCCCTCCGTGCTTAACGCTGTCGATTTGTGGACATCCAGTGTATCTGGTTCACTGCCGATCGCAACGGTGATCGTTCCGCCCTTTTGCTCGGCTATTTTGACATCTTTTTTTCCTTCATCAGTACCTGGTTTCGTTGCAGGCGCATCGCAGCCGGACACGATTGCCAGCAGTACGAAACAGGAAAGGACGATGCTCACAAACGTGGCGGTTTCCCGCTTTCTTATCCCCATGAATGACACCACTCTCCCTTGTTTGGGATATATCCTCGCCTCCTACGATCTGAGCCAGTCAACCGTTTTTTGATCCAGTTTTTTGACGAGAGCCGTCAGCAATTTCACCGTATTTTCCACATCATCATGATGGAGAATTGAAGCGTGACTGTGAATGTAACGCGCAGGGATTGCAATGACAATGGATGGAGCCCCTTTGCCAACCATATGAGCAGCTCCTGCGTCCGTACCCGCACCTGCAATAGCAGCATATTGATACGGGATGCCTTCCTCTTCAGCCGTATCAAATAACAGATCCAGCAATTTCCGATTGGGCACGAGCGAGCCGTCGAATAAACCAATCGTAGGCCCGCCACCGCACTTGATATCAGGCAAATTAGGAGAGTCGGCGCTTCCTGGCGTGTCAAACGTTATCCCCGTCTCCAATGCAATGAATAGATCTGGCTGCACCATATACGTGCTCGTGAATGCGCCGCGGCATCCCACTTCTTCTTGTGCAGTAGCGCCGCTAAATACGATGTTGGGGTGATCCGTTTCTTGCAACTGTCTCAGTACTTCAATGGCTGTCAGGCAACCGCCGCGATTATCGAACGCTTTTGCCATATACATCTTGTCATTCGCCATCACCGTGAAAGGGCAGATCGGTACAATCGGATCACCTGGGCGAATTCCCAGCTCCTTTGCCTGTTCTACACTGGATACTCCGATATCGATGTACATCCGCTCGATCTCAACCACTTTCTTTCGTTCTTCCGAAGACAGCAGATGCGGCGGTTTTGACCCGATTACGCCGACAATATCTCCCTTGCGTGTTTTAATGTTCACGCGCTGTGCCAGCATCACCTGCGACCACCAGCCACCAAGCGGCTGGAAGGCGATGAATCCGTCCTTCATGACACGTGTTACCATGAACCCTACTTCATCCATATGGCCCATCATCATGATCTTGGGTCCATTGGCCAGGCCTGTTTTTCGCCCGATTATGCTTCCCAGATTATCTGTGAACACTTCTTCTGTAAGCGGTTCCAAGTACGTATGCATTAATTCTCGCACTTCCTGTTCTTGTCCGGGAACTCCGGAAGCCTCTGTCAGCTCTTTCAGTACCTTTACCCAACTATTCATCCATATCTTCCTCTCCATTTGCATGTTATCTCCAGCTATCATCAATGCGATCATAGGAACCGATGCGAAGATCTGCTTTTTCGTTCGCCAGTACATGCTTGGCTATACGCTCAGATGGGGTACGAGGCAATTCACTGCGGTATTCCCAATATCGTGGAACCTTGTAGTAAGCAAGATGCTCGGTGCAATAAGAGATCAACTCATGAGGAGGCACCATTTGGCCCGCTTTCACTACCACGTATGCCTTGATTTCTTCCCCGCGTATTTCGTCTTTCACTGGAAGGCAGGCAGCATATTGCACGGCCGGATGCATTTTCATGACTTCCTCAACCTCAGCAGCCGAAATATTTTCCCCGCTCCGGCGAATCATCTCCTTTTTTCTGCCGACATAATAGATGTATCCGTCTTCGTCCATTCGCACCAAATCTCCGGTGTGGAACCAGCCCCCCTGAAAGGCAGCGAAAGTCGCATCAGGATCTTTATAGTAGCCATCCATCATCCCCAAGCCCCGTAGGAGGAGCTCGCCAACCTCGCCCCTCGAAACAGGGCGGTTGTGAATATCAACAATGCGGACGGTCCGGTCTTTATCCGGTTTTCCGATGCAGCCTGTTCCGAGCAATCGGTCATGATCGTGTGGTTTTACCGAAATATCTCCACCTGTTTCTGTCATGCCAAAAACCTCATACCATGGCGCGCCCCATCGTTCTTCCAATTCACGGTGCAGATGCGGGGGAATGGCCGAGCAAAGGATGGTACGAACGTTATTTTCCCTGTCTAATGGCGAGCGCGGTGCTTTGACCATTAGCGTGGGCATGATTCCCAGGCAGTAGAAAAAAGTAACGCCATAATGCCGTACTTTCTGCCAAAATGTAGAAGGATGAAATCGATCGAGAACCACAAGCTTTGCCCCCACAGCGATTGCACCCAGCAAATTCCATTGCGGGTCCATGTAGTAAAAGGGCTGCGCCGTTAACAGTACATCTGAATTGGTCAAATTGGGATGCTGCTCGACCATCTTTTTTGCAATGGTGAGCCAATATTCATGTGAAAGCATACACCCCTTGGGTAAGCCTGTCGTGCCAGATGTATATTGGATGTTGACTAAAGTTTCAGGAAAAACGGTAGGCGCTGTTGGAGTCGTGGACGCTGTTTCACACATCGTTCTGAAATCGACAACGTTGGGATCGTCTGATTGGTCTACTGAGAGGATTGTTTTGAGGGTTTGTAAGGAAGGTTTGATCTTCTGTAGCAGGGATAGAAACTCCTGTGAAGTTACGATAACGATTGCTTCGGAGTGGTGGAGGATATACTGTGCATCGTACTCTTTGTAATTTACATTTATCGGCACGATAGTCGCGCCCAGTTTTGCCAACGCCAGCCAGGTAAGCGGGAATTCCGGCTGGTTCCTCAGCATGACGGCTACCCGATCGCCATAGCCTACACCCAGCACTTGGAGCATGTTGGCGATCTGGTTGGAACGGTCTTCTATCTCCTTAAATGACAGTTGTTCATTCCATTCATCAAAGACAAGCCCGATTTTTTCTCCCCATCGTTTGGCCGCCTGTGCCGTCAAAGACTTGATTTCTTGCATGTCCAAAAGGTGTCAGCCCTCCTTCTCTATACCGATCCTTTTTTTCGGAACCCTTCAGCCGCCTGCTTGGATTCGATCGTTTGCACGGTTGCCAGCGCATGCTCGATCTCCAATTCAAAAGCTGCCTCCAGATCGCATTGTGCCCCGCGATTTAACGCAAATTTGGCTTTTGCAAGCGCTACTTGCGGGAGCTCAGCTAACCGTTTCGCCCACTTGTCAGCTTCTTCAACTAACACTTTATGATCTACTACCCTGTTGATGAGTCCTAGATGCAGTGCTTGCGTTGCACTAAACCTTTCGCCCGAAAACAGCAATTCTTTCGCCCGGACCAGTCCGATCGTGATGGGAAGGATATGCGAGATCCCTCCGGTAACACTAAGTCCCACACTCACTTCCGGAAAGCCGAATTCGGCATCATGAGCGGCGATGATCAAATCGCATCCGAGCGCAAACTCACACCCTGCTCCTAATGCATAACCATGGACCGCAGCGATTACCGGAAAAGGAACACGCTGGATCTTTCGTGTTATATCCTGAATTTTCTGTAAATTAAGACGGAGCTCAGCCTCATTTGCAGGCTTTTCTTCATGACGCAAATCATGTCCTGCACAAAAAGCATTCCCGCGGCCAGCTAGTATTGCTGCCCTTACTCCTTCCCGTTCCAACTTATCGAACGATCCATACAGCTCCTCTACCAATTGTGGAATCACCGCATTTAACCGCTCGGGGCGATTCAGGTGAATCCAGCCTATCTCTTGATGGATCTCACACTCTACCACCGCCTTACGTGTTGTCATTCTTTTTTACCTCCGCCTTTATTTTGGAAAACAATGCTTTTGCATTCGAACCGAGTACCTTCTCTAGCACCTCGGGCTTTATGCTTAATTCCTTCCATTCTGCAATCGCGCGTTTCAGAGGAAAGACAGGCCAGTCTGTTGCAAAGAGGATTTGATCTTGCAAGAGGTTGTTTGCTAACCTGTACATCATCTCCCACCCTGCTCCTTGCACCCCCAAATACCTTGGAGAAAGCCCGCCCAGATCCATCAGAACATTGGGGTGCTTGCGCGCTACGGCAACCATTTCAGGCACCCAGGGCCACCCCCCATGACACGCGATCAATGTTAATTCTGGAAAATCACAGGCGACTTGATCCAGCAACAGCGGGTGTTCATTCCGGATGGGATGAATCATCGAATAATTAATTCCCGTATGAATGGCAACTGCCAAGCCTAACTCGGCAGCCTTTGCGTATACGGGATATAATTTGCGATCATCAATCGGCATATCAAAAAATGCAGGCTGGATGTTTACTCCCAGAAAGCCCAGCTCACTGATGCGGCTTACTTGTTGGACAGCGCGCATCGGTCTGAAATGCTCCATTGAAATCGTACCGAATCCTGAGAAGAGCTCGGAGTGAGCGGATATGACTTTTGCCAATGCTTCATTCAGCGCATCCCCATCCTCGCCGAATTCGTATTCTGCATGCATAATGGCGTGGTCTACTCCTGATTCTTTCATTTCTTGAATCAAATCGTCGAGTGTTTTCGCGATAGTCGATCTTACTTGTAACACCGCATCATATTGAGCGACGTACTCATTTCGCATTTCACCTATGCGTGCCTCACGGAACTGCTGTGGCAAGCGGACACGGGCATCAAGAATGTTCATGCGCAGCAGCCCCCAGCCATGGTTTCATAAAAAAACGAGCGGGTTCAGGCAGATCCAAATCGGAGACAGTCAGTTGCTGACCGTTTCGTTTTGCCTGAACGAGTGCAAGCGCCATATCAGAAAAATTCAAGCTGATTTCTTCCAATGAATTTGGGCCATCGGGCGAGTACCAATGGGCGACACCCGTGCACATTTGAAGCAAAGCCAGGATGGCAAGCTTGGTATTTTTTATCGTAAATACGCCCTCTTCCAATCCGTTCGTTAAAATACGCTGCCAGAGCAGCTCATATTCACTGCGCAACCTGACTATTTCTTCGCGTGTATTTCCTGTCAGCGCACGGAACTCGGTATCTACTACTAACGCTGTTAGCTTGTCAATGGCATGGCTGCCAACATGAAGCTGTACAAACGCTGCTAATTGTTGTTCGGGCGCTTCAAGCTCAGCGAGCACTTCCTTTGCATTCCCAAGAAGGGTCTGTAACCCTTCTTGCATGATGGCAACGAGCAGATCCTCTTTTGTTTTCATGTAATGATAGAGGGTGGAGGAAGTTACCTCTGCTTCCAGAGCGATATCACGTATGCTGGTTGCTTCAAAACCTTTTCTTGCGAATAGCCGTAATGCTGCTTGAAATATTTTTTCTTTCGTCAAAAAAGCGCGCTCCTTTCTACTGATGATTGCAGGAAACGAGAGTCTCTCATGTCCAGTTACTTGTGGCGGTTACATCATCTGCTTTTTGTCGATCGATCGATCGATAGGTTGCTTGTAATCACCACTTTACTAATCGCCCAATTCAATGTCAAGATTATTTTTTATTTTCTGATATTTATCTTGGCATTACAAAAATCTCCTCCGGTTTCCCATGAGGAGATCTGAATTCGTTATGCCATAGCAGCTTTTATGTCGGAATCCCATACATTACGAAAGTGGATTTGATGCATTACTTCAAGTATCTTCCCGTGATCGATTGTTCCGCATGGATGATCTGCGGAGGTGTACCCTCGAATACCACCCGACCGCCGTTGCTACCACCGTCCGGTCCCATATCGATAATCCAATCCGCTTGGCTGATCACATCAAGGTTGTGCTCGATGACGATTACCGTATTGCCTGCATCTACGAGGCGGTTCATGATCTCCAGAAGGTGACCGATATCGGACATATGCAAGCCAGTCGTCGGCTCGTCCATCACGTAGATGCTGCCTTTCTTGTGCAGTTCGCTTGCCAGCTTGATGCGCTGACATTCCCCGCCCGAGAGCGTGCTGAGCGGTTGGCCGAGTGTAATATAGTTCAGCCCCACATCACTCATCGCCTGGAGCTTGCGCGCAACTTCTTTTAGCTCAAAAAATTCCAATGCCTGCTCGACCGTCATTTCCAACACTTCTGCAATTGACTTGCCGTTCAGTTTGTATGCAAGTACTTCTTCCTTGAACCGTCTACCTCCGCAGACTTCGCACGGCAGCTTGACGCTTTCAAGGAATGCAAGGTCTGTATACACAACACCTAGACCTTGGCAGTTCTCACAAGCCCCCTTGGAGTTGAAGCTGAACAAGCCTTGGTTGACCTTGTTCGCGGAAGCAAACGCCTTGCGCACATCATCCATAATCCCTGTGTAGGTCGCTGGATTCGAGCGCGTGGACACGCCTACCGCCGATTGGTCGATGACGATCGCATCCGGATGGTTGCTGAGGAATACATCGTTAATCAGCGTACTCTTGCCTGAGCCTGCGACACCCGTAACAACTGTCAGCACTCCGGTTGGAATATCTACACTCACGTTCCGCAGATTGTGCAGTGTGGCATCCTCGATGGACAGCTTGCCGGACGGCTTCCTGGAATCTTGCTTCAGTTGGATCGGCCGCTTCATGTGGGTGCCTGTCAGCGTCTCTGATTCCAGCAGGCCTTGGAAGTTTCCTTCATACACGATGGTACCCCCGTGGCTGCCGGCATGCGGCCCGACGTCGACGATATGATCTGCCACCTTGATCACATCGGGATCATGCTCGACGACAATGACGGTATTGCCCTTGTCGCGCAGCTTTTGAAGCAATTCATTTAACCGGTGTACATCTCGGGGATGTAAACCAACGCTGGGCTCATCAAAAATGTAAGTGACATCCACCAGACTGCCGCTCAGATGCTTCACCATCTTGACACGCTGCGACTCACCGCCGGACAAGGTATCCGTCTCACGATCCAGCGTCAAGTAATCCAGTCCGATATCCACTAGATGCTGCAATCGTTCCGTCAGCGACTTGACCATCGGCGTGGCGACTGAATCGTCAATCTCCTGAATGACCCCGATTAGCCGACCGACCTCCATGGAGGACATCTCTGCAATGTTGAGGCCATTGATTTTGCAGTTGAGTGCGGCCTGATTGAGTCTCGCACCATGACAGCTGGAGCAAGAACCTTCGGAAATGAACGGCGCAACCGCTTTTTGTGTACGCTCAGATTTCGTCTTTAGATCCTGCTTGATGTATTTGTTGGTGAACTTCTCAATGACGCCTTCTACTGTAATATTCACGGCTTTCCCGGCGAATTGCATCTCCACTTTTCTCGCCTTGGCGTACAACAGCTGCTCAAGTTCCTCTTCGGAATAATCGCTCAGCTTCTTGTCAGGATCAAAGCCCGTCTGCACGAGCATATTCCATTCCATGCCGTCTACCTTATAGTCCGGCAGCATGATTGCCCCTTCATTCAAAGACTTAGACATTTCCACCGCTTTGCTGATATCGATGCCTAATTTGCGACCGATTCCGTTGCATTCGGGACACATGCCTTGGGGGTCATTAAAGGAGAACATATGCGCTTGTCCAACATTGGGCTGACCTATTCGGGAGAAGAGCAGGCGGAGAATGGGGGAAATATCGGTAATAGTGCCCATCGTGGAATGGGAACCTCCGCCCAGCCGCTTCTGGTCCACGATAACCGCCATGCTCAGGTTCTCGATCGCGTCCGTATCCGGCTGCGGATAGCGGGGCAGGAAATTGCGCACGAACATGCTGAAGTTCTCATTCAGCAATCGCGTGGATTCTGCGGCGATCGTATCGAAGACAATCGATGACTTGCCGGATCCAGATACACCGGTGAAGATCGTAATTTTCCGCTTGGGAATGCGCAAGGATACGTTCTTGAGATTGTTTTCCCGCGCACCGGAGATTACGATATACTCCTGATTAGATTCGCTCATGCCAAACATCCTTCCGATAGTATTCATTTCTACTTATATTTACATTATACCATTCAGAAGGAGATCTTTCGTACCTGGCTGTTCTCGCTTCCAACCCACGCTCTCCTACGTATTATTTCCAAGGGACGGTCGCTACTTTCACTATAACGCCCGCAAGGTGAGTATTATCCTTTTAGCATCAAGGCGGTGACAAGATCACCCTGTAGCATTCCCTTCCCTCCATGTGGAATCTTGATCAAGCAATCGGAATCTTTAATGGAGACCGTAACGCTTGATTGATCAATCCCGACAGGTTTTACGAATACTTTGCCATCGATTATATACGACTTTCCGCGAACATACCGCGGATATGCATTTACCTTTGTAAAGTCTTCGCCTAGAAAAGCCGTAAAGTCCTGCAAGTAACGATTTTGAATACCCTGCATACCCAAAATTACAGGACGAACGAAGAGCTCAAAACCAACAAAGCATGCACCCGGATTGCCTGACAAAGCAAACAAAAATTGATCATTCCAAACCCCTGCGGACGTAGGGCTTCCGGGTCGCATCGCTACTTTGTTAAACAGGACCTTCCCATTCCAATTTTCAAAAATATCTACGAGAATGTCGTAATCGCCTACCGATACCCCACCTGATGTGATCACGAAATCCGCAACGGAAAATGCTTCAAGAATAAGAGCTTGTGCCTGATCCGCTTCGTCTGGGATGGAACCCATCAGTAACGGAATCCCTCCTGACCCCCGAATAAGTGCTGCCAGCATGTAAGAGTTACTGTTTCGGATTTTACCTGAGCAAAGTGGCGCATCTATAGGTAAAAGCTCTGAGCCTGTTGCAAATATCGCGATGGTTGGGCGCTTATATACTTTGACGCGGGAGAAACCGAATGTAGCCAACAATGCGGTCTCACCAGTGAGGATATCTGTACCTTTTTGAAGGACACAAGCACCCTTTGCGATTTCGTGGCCAATCGGAGTCAGATTCTGCCCAGGATGGACTTCTTTTTTAATCGAGATGTATGTTTTGCCCTGCTCTTCAAAGTCGTCTGTCATTTCCAGCATGATGACTGCGTCTGCATTTTCAGGTACCATGGCTCCCGTCATGATTCGGGAGGCTGTTTTTTGCGATAATTTTTTTGTAGGAAGAGCTCCACACGGAATATTGTCGATCATTTCCAAAAGGACGGGCGACTCAGGGGATGCCCCGCGAGTTGAACTAGACATGATCGCAAAACCATCCATCCCGGAACGCCGGAAATGAGGCATGTTGTCAGACGCAATGATGTCCTCCGCCAATGTACGACTGTAGGCATTTTCCAATGAGACTTCTTCTACACCGAGATAGTTCAGATGTTGCTCAATTCTGCGCTGTGCTTCCACGACTTGAACCGCATTTCGGCGAAATCGATTCACGCTTTCTACTCTATCCATGTCATCTACACTACCCTCCAATTTGAGACATGCGCCTAACTGTTGGTACATGCGTCTGACTCTCATCGACGAAAGCTTTGGCCATTTCGTGATTCAGTGGTTTGATATGCAAGGCTCGGGAAAAGAGTTCGCGTACCGCATCATCATTACCAATGCACTTACGAACGTTAAACTCATCCGACCAATATAGGCATGGTTTTATATTTCCATCCGCTGTCAAACGAAGTCGGTTGCAAGTTTCGCAGAAATGATCGCTCACGGGATGAATAAGCCCAAAACTCCCCTTGGCGCCTTCTATCCGAAACGTTTGTGCGGGTCCGTTGCCTCGCACATGATGACTCGCAGCCACTTTCCAGCCCAAATGATGGCAGCGTTCTAATACGGTGGACAATGGCAGATAGGACTGCTTCCACCTCAAATCGTTGTGGCCGATGGGCATGTACTCAATAAAGCGAACTTGTAACTGACTATCGATCGTGAGCTGAAGAAAATCTTCTATTTCGTCATCGTTGATCCCCTTCATAAGAACGACGTTCAACTTAATCGGTTCTATCCCTACTTGTTGGCATGCAGCTATACTATCCAGAACTCGCTGGACATCTCCACCGCGGGTAATCAAGGAAAAACGATCCGCTTTCAATGTATCCAGACTAATATTCACACGGTTCAAGCCGGCTTCTTTTAATTTTTGGGCCTTTCTCGCCAAGAAAATACCATTAGTAGTCATAGCGATATCGTCGATCCCTGGAATTCCGGCTATCGCGGATACCAAATTTTCAATGCCTTTGCGGACCAAGGGTTCTCCACCTGTCAGTCTTACTTTTTTGACCCCCATGTCGGCCATAACCCTCACAACTTCTGTTATTTCTTTTATAGACAGGATATTTTCATCAGGTTCAAATTCCATTCCATCAGCAGGCATGCAGTAAACACAGCGCAAGTTGCAACGATCTGTTACTGAAATCCGCAGATAGTCATGGACACGACCAAAAGTGTCCACCAATTCACTTGGAATCACTGGACCTCCCCCCTTTCAGCATTATGAACGCCCCTTGTTTCGTCGATGAAGAGATCTGTTATGTTATGTCAGACATGATCGTAATCGGTGACTCTGTCACGATGGAATCTTCCACTGCCTTCAAAGTACCATATTCATCATGCAGGACATGTGATAAAACGCACACCGGTTGAATCACGAATGTTTCCCCCTTCCCCCTTACGGATTTTTGGGAGCGCTTGTAAAACACTTTCTACCGATAATCCAACTTTTTATATGGAAGGATTGGGCACATGAAAAAGCTGTCAGGGAACATCAGTTCCTCCGACAGCGTATCTGTGTCTATCATTCTATGATTCTATTGCTTGCTTACAGAAGAGGCAAGATTGCGTTTGCGTACGCCTGGGCTCCCTTTTGATTTGGATGACCGATGGAGGCACGCTTGCAAATCTCGAAATCTAGGCCCGTGCACCCTGCTTCTGTGCAAGAGACGAGGCGCTCAGCTGCGATCAGGTCTTGTGGAGTCAGGTCCAAATTGATGCCGAATACATAGGGATCATCCGTCAACGCCGCATGGTCTGGACCAAAATTCGGATCGGCGAAAAAGATACGCGGTTTATCGAGTTCCGCATTTCTCTCATCGATGGCTTTTCGCAGGTAGAGCTTTGATTCTGCTTCTAGCTGGGCACAGCGCTTGTATACCTTTTCCAACTCAGCGATACCGAGAACTCCTCCGGCTGCACCGCCGCCGACTCCCCCAACAATGGCCCCCACACCGATCAACAGTGCTTCGACCGCAGTCATATCGCTCTTTTCAGACACAGGGGAATAATAACCCGTAACGATGATTTTGGCTTGTGTAAATTTTTTCGTCACCTCGACCAGCAATTTCTTCATGCTCACAAAGAAATAGTCATAATGTAATTTCCCCAAGTCGGCTGGATGGAAAGGATTCAGAACTGTCCGAACATCGACATCGTTCAAACCTCCATCCAACAGAATCAGATCCACCAAGTCAGCCTCGCCTTTGAAGAACGCACATTGCTGCAGGATCGTTGGGAATGATTTAGGTACCTCGCCGTCTACGGGGGCGACTATGTCATCCTTACCCTCTCCAATAATGGCGCCGGAATGAGCGAGTACTTGTGTATATTGCTTGATATTTCCTTCTCTCGCCTGAACGGCTGCACCCACGATGGAATAAAACTTCTCATGATCTTGCAAGCCTTGCCCCCAGCTCACGGAATCGCCCATCACGAGCATATGGAAGGTTTCTAGTGTCAGTGGAATTTCATTGGAAGGTGTGCCATCGGATAGCCGTACTTTTAGGCTCACATGCTCACCCGCTGGATTGCTCTCCACATCGGCAGGTCGAATCATAGTAAATTCCATTTGCGTCGAGCTTACCATCCGTACTTCGGGCATTTCTTGGTTGTTTACCAAGACCAGTGTCCCTTCGGAAAAGCCGTTTCCGTTCACGATTACTTTTTGTCCGGGTCTCACCCGCGTTTTCACTTGATTTTCCTGTTGGGCGGAAATGACTCGTGGATTCACGAAAACGGATGCCTTGCTGGAAAGAGTCATATCTGATTGTCGTACTTGGAGCGTATGGGAGCCTCCTGTCACGAAAGGCAAGACAAAATGGAGCATGGTATCACTTACTACCTGAGTTTTCGCTTCATTGCCATCGATTAGCACGACATCGGTTTTGGTATAACGACTTCCTTCTAGCGTCACTGTATCACCTGCGAATGCATAGAGCGGAGAGACATGGCTGATCGACGGCTCCAAGAGCTTGCGTCTGAATTCATCTGCGTCGATGGCTCGAAAGCTCACAGGATCAGACAATCTGCCTCCCGCATATCCGACACGACCGGCATCGGCGAATGAACCTTGGGCTCCTGGTTGACCTGCCGTTCTCGGCCCGGGACCGCATGCCGTACCGAATTTTCCATTCTTGGTGTCACCCACGGCGCCACCCGGTCCGCCTGCTCCAGGATTGCCAGGGATTCCGCCTGCCCCCGGACTGCCTCCTTCAGTCGTGATCGCAAAGCCTTGCGAATAATTTTGGATGACCGTTTGTGGAGCGTACAGGGTCAGCCGACCACCAACGCCCCCATTACCACCCGGGCCTCCATAGCCAGCTGCACCGCCACTTCCTCCATTTCCGCCTGCTCCTGCTCCGGCTTTGCAGAAACCTGCCCAATCCAATTCGGCCGGCTTGCCTTTTCCTCCTTTGCCACCATCTCCACCGTCTTGCCCAGGCCCACCTTGTGTGCCATCTTGCCCTTTCAAGTCAAAATGCGGACGTCCCGCCATATTGAGGACCCATAATTCGAGTTCAGGAGCAGCAGCGCCGTCGAATCCACGGTCTCCGGGCAATCCATGTGTTCCAGGTGTCCCCGGAATGCCGGAGAGTGTCGAAGACATCGGTGCATCTGGCGGTGTTATTGGTTTTTGTCGTTTGGCTGGAACATAGCGGTAAGGACGCTCCCATGTAAATGTAACATTTTGTCCGACCGTCAACTTCTCGGCGATGATGATCAAGTAGCGCTGCGGATATTTCAAAATAACATTGGTTCCATCCTCGATATAAATTTCCGATGCTGCCCAATAGGCGGTGTCTACCGATATATTTAATGCCGAAGCAGGAGACGGTACAGCTAATGTAACCGTCATTTTTTTAGGAAACGGGATTACTTGCAACAGTTCTGCTTTTCCACTCAACATTTGCAACGTTGGTGTAGATTTGGCTGAGTCGATTCGATACGCTGACTGAATCATGGTATTCCCACTGACGAGAGTGGGGGTTGGTTTCGTCAATCCCGACTGAGGTACAACCGTTCCGCGAATCTTGAGCGACCCCAAACTAGACAAGGATGTAATTCCGAATGACTCCAGCACCGCTTTGTGATACGTCATTCGATCCTGAACCATTTGGGGTGCTGCTTGGAAGGATGCCGGATTCACAGCCACGGTCGTAATCCCGAGCGTATTTCCCCCTGCATTGAATGTGCTTGTAGAATTTGACATTCTTTTTTCCTCTCCCTTATCACAATGAATGAAATAGTTTGTGCGAGCCAGTCTCCATTGCACGGACGATCATTCTTGGCTAACGCCGAATTCCTCTAACTCCCGAAAGCTGATTTTTCTTCTTTGTGGGTGTGCTGTTTCTCCTCGATGCGCCCATATGATCTCCACATGATTGCCTTCTGGATCAAGAAAAGAAAAACGTGCAAATTCGCTCTCCACATACGGACCATGTGCCAAAATTCCGTGATCCGTCAGCCTCCTCCACACTTCCTTGAAGTGATCCAACGTATCCACCCAAAATGCCAGATGCACATGATGCGGATTGTTCAGGATGAGCAAATCGTGCCTGCCCGATTGCGGATCAATCGCCAAGCATGCCGTTTCGTCGCCAGGGTTCACCACTGCCAATTCAAGTGCGGTTTCATAAAAAGAGGCCAATCTGCGAACATCATGTGCATATAAGGAAATGTGACCCAAGCGGCTTAGCTTTGACATGTTCCCTCCATCCTTTCGTATTGACTCGCCTGTTTCATCCTAACACCGAGAATACGGGGCTCGATATTACTCGAAAGGATGCATCCAAAAGGATACCCGTGCGATAAATATGAGTACCCAGTATAAAAGAAGCGTAGTAAAATCGTAGGAAGAAAAAGGTAAAACCTTGTGATGGAGCAGGTGATGCTATGAATTATCAGGATAGCCTTGAAGAGCTGGAAAGTCGTCTGTTGGTAGGACGAACCGAGGAAGTCCTTCATTTTTTGAAGTTGCTTGCGGATGAGCGGCGCTCCAAAAAAATCATGAATCTCTTCGGGACCGCAGGCGTGGGAAAAAGCTATTTGCTCGACGAGTTCAGGCGGCAGGCTCATCTGCGTCAAGCAGCTACTCTCTCTTTGGACAGCGAGCAATTTTGGCATACGCCCTCTGATTTTTGCCTACAAATTTTGCAGGCATTGCACGTTTATCATAAGGGAGAAGAGCAGCATCCTTCCCAATTGTTGGAGGAATGTGTTTCGAAGCTGAATGAAAAAGCAGCTGATCAGAGACTCGTCCTCTTTCTTGACATTTATGAGAACTTGGACGGCTTGGACCATTGGCTCCGCGAATATTTTTTCAAACGATTAAGCGCGAATATCCTGATCGTGATCGCAGGGCGGCATCCGCTGTCTGAAGCTTGGCTTCTTTCACCCGGTTGGCGGCACTTCATCAGTAGGGTTCCTTTGTCCCATCTTCCTTACGATGCTGTCGAGCGGTATGCGCATTACTGTCACATTTTTGAACCGCCTATCATCCAAGAAATGTGGCGACGCTCCAAAGGGCATCCCCTTACCCTGTCATTGCTGTCCTTTACCTTGCAGCCGAGAGATCAGGAAGGAAACGGTGCTTTTCAAGAGGAGATGGATACGCTGCCGTTCGTCGTAAGCCAATGGCTGCGCGAAGTTCCCGGCGAGCATTTGCGTCCTCTTGTGGAAGCTGCTGCTGTATTACGGCACTTCAATCAAGATAATCTGTCTTTTTTATTGAAAAGGGAAATTACGGCGTCCGAGTTTTTCCAATTGATCCGATTTTCATTTGTACGGAAAGTGGACAGCGGCTGGACGGTTCATTCCTTGATGAGAGAATCCATTGCTCAGGATATGCGGGCACGGACTCCGCTTCATTTTGCGGATTTGCAGAAGCGGGCCGTTCACTACTATTATGACAAGTTCACCAAGTCAGCCCATTCGGTCCGCACACCAGAGGCATTGGAGCTTACCTTCTTTTTAGGTGACGCACTTATCCGCGCCTTTTTAAATTGGTTCGATCCATTACCCAAACCGTTCGAATCGATCCACACTGGTCATCGGGAAGAACTGCTGGAGTATATCCGCAATCAGCGGCACTCTCCCTCCCCTAAAACGATCAAGCTGTTTGATCCGCACACAAACCGCCATTTTGATTTTCACCTGACAGCGGAGCAAACCTTGTACCCATTGAATTGGCTTGATCATGACCGTTTATTCTCGCTGGGATACGACGTGCTTCGCGTTCTGCGCAATGAAAACGGAGCGATTTCGGCTCTTGCCGCAGTTGTTCCCATCAACGAAAAAACCCTTCCTTACCTGATGGAACATTCTGGATCCCGTTCCTATTTCACCGCTCTATCCAAACAAGAGCTAGAACGGTTCAGCGTGCCAGAACACTCACGGGCAGGTTGGGTCATTCACACCATTCATCAAGACGATTATGAGGATGTTTCCCAACATACAGCCATCGGTCATATGCTGCATGGTTTGATGTTCACCGGAGAATTTTTGTTGTGTTCACCTGCACCGTTTCCTTTTTTCAAAGCCGCCCACGAAAGTTTGGGATTTGATATTGCCCAATTCGCCACCCACACCAATTATGACGGAGTAACACCCACCCTCGTATTTTTCCGTGATACGCAAGGCGAGCATCTCCCAGCTTATTTGCAAAAGCTGCTCAAACGATCCGGATTGGATGCGGATTTGCCCCTGGAAGAAGAAGCGATTCCAGCTGCTGCTCCACCGCCATCACCAGGCATAGTCACCACGATAGAATTGAGCATGCTGACGGCACGAGAACAGGAAGTAGCCGCCCTTGTGCTGGAGGGATTGACGAACGCGCAAATCGCTGCCCGCTTGTATTTGAGTGAAGTCACTGTAAAAAAGCATTTGAAATCGATTTTTGAAAAGATGGATGTCAGCAACCGGACACAGTTGGTGAAAAAAATGCTTGTGTAGGACGAAAAAAGAGGAACCGTCAATGGCGGCTCCTCTTTTTTAATGGCTAGGGCATGATATACGGTCGTTCAAATAAAATATTCTCGATTGCCCCTACAGTCTTTTCCGTCAACTCACGTTCCTGATCCACGTTTGTGAGATAAATAATCGTTTTATCTGTTTGAATATATCGTATCAAGTAGCTTCCATACCCCGGCCAGCCTCCACTGTGATGCACGACTTTTCCTGTCACCTGATTTTCACGTAGCCGCCAGCCATAACCATAATTAGATATACTATTGTCAGTAAGCTGCACGGGGGAAAACGCTCTCTCTAGCGTTTCTTTTTTTACCAGCTTTTCTGTGTAAAGAGCTCTGTCCCACTTACGTAAGTCATCCAATGTTGAACTGATCGCACCGTCTCCCTGAATGCCATCCAGATAAATAACAAAATCGTGCTCACTTGATTCATCCGGTAACACAAATGCTTCAGATTGAGGAGAATACACGTATCCATAGGCGTAATGCTGGATCAACTCAGGAGAATATCTTCGGTTGTACACTTTCGTGTTTTGCATTCCTAGTGGTTGAAAAATCTGTTGCTGCAAGAAATCGGCAAAGCGTGTATCAGCTACGTGTTCTACGATAGAAGCCAATAAAGCATAGCCGGTATTACTGTAAGCGTGCTTTTCATTGGGTTGAAACAACACATCGGGTCGATGCTTGATTAGCTGTTCGAGTATGTCTTGATTCGTAGCCACTCGCGTTTTATCCCAAGATTCAGAAAACAACTCCATGTAATCAGGCAAACCAGATGTGTGTACGAGTAGATTCTCTACCGTAATATCGGCATAAGGAAAATCTGGAAGGAGGTCGTCAATTTTATCTGTATAGTCGAGCTTGCCTTGCTCTTGCAAGATCATGATGCTCATTGCTGTAAACGCCTTGGAAACCGATGCGAGTTCAAATACCGAATCTGGTGACAATCTTTCAGCCGTTTCCAGATTGGCCATTCCTATGGAATTTTGATAAAAAGCGTTCCCTTCTTCTAAGATCAAGATGTTGCCGTTCCAATTGTTTTGTTCGGCAAGCGTAGAGAAGAGCTCATCAAGCTGGTGGTATCTCGCATCACTAACGTTGGCTCGCTGGGTCATTTTTCGTTTCCCCCACTCGTTTTTTTATCTTGCATAGTAAATTGTCTTCCAGCAAAAGCCATTCGCACAATTTCATTATTTCCCAATCTGATAAACCGTGCGGAGACATCGGTTCCAAAAGCCCGGACTACAAAGATATCTTCAGCAAACGGTCTCATTACGTAGTTTTCTCCCAAAAAGGAGAGCATCAGCTGACCATTTTCCAATCGGATCGGCAATGTCCCAAACTCACTCGATTGATAATCCCCTACGTATTGATCCATAGCTTCCTCGGTTAGGAAATCAATCTTGCTAACCAGATGGGAGGATTCAGGAGGGCGGTTTTCCAAACTATTTAGCGCACCGGACATAACCGCCAAGACCGGCGACAATTCTAGATTGGACAGTGCCACTCCGGCCAGTCCTGTTTCGGGAAAGAAGCACATTTGAGCCGTAACCCCTTTAATACCACCACTATGTTCAACTAGCGTTTTTCCGTAGTAGTCTGAGGTTATGACCAAGCCATACCCGTAAAATTGACCAGGTACCATATCAGTCGGATAATAAGGGGTCATCATTTGTTGTACACTTTCAGGTGTCAGGATACGTTTTCCCCCTGCTGTAAGCCCACCTTTGCAGAACATGTCCGTATATTGCAGCATATCCCGCACCGTTGATTTTAAGAATCCTGCCGCCCGACAAGCGGGAGTATCCCACCAATTCAGAGATGGAATCACTTCTTTGTGGTCACCTCTGTCTTGCATGATATACAGATTTGTAATATTCTCATAGCCATTCAGCTCTTCCAGAAAAAAGCTCGTGTGCTCCATCCCTATTGGATCTATAATATGCTCCTTGACATAAGCCTCATACGACATCCCGCTGACGCGCGTAATGATCGCTCCCAGCAAGGCAAAACAATCATTGGAATAACTGAACTCTGTACCTGGTGGTCCTAAAAGCTCTAAATCTAATGTAGAAATAACACTCATCAGGTCTTCGTACGTATCGATTGGTACCGTTTCATCTGTCTGGTTTTGCAGGAATGGAAAGTCTTCTAACTCCTTCGCTTCCAAGCTTCGCATTACACTTGCCAAAAACGTTGGCAAGGGAGGAATTCCACTCGTATTCGTCATAAAATGATGAATCGTGATCTGCCCCACATCAATATTTTTCAGACGGAATTCCGGCAAGTATTTGACAACAGGGTCATGTACGGATAACTTACCAGCTTCTTGTAATTGCATGACCGCCACACAGGTAAAGGATTTTGTTATGGATCCAATTCCAAATACCGTATCGATTGTAACTCCTAACTGCCGTTCGACATCACGGAAGCCAAATCCGTTATGATAGAAGATTTGACCATCTTTTGCTAATCCCATACAAACACCAGGAACCTGACCGTCTGTTATCATTTTTTGAGCATATTTTTCAAAAGAATCAATCCATCCGATATTTTGCATGCGCTTCTCTCCTTTGTTGGCATGTAGTTAGTTCTCGATCCAACTGTCATTATATGTCGGCATGACAGATGTCCACTTTACTCCTTTTACTCGAGCGTTTATGACAGTAAAGGCCTTCTCGTAATAGAGAGGGACAACATACGCTTGCTCAATCAGTTGCTTTTGTACATCCATATACACTTGCTTTCTGGCATCAGTCTGTATGGTTGTACGCCCTTTTAAAAGGAGGGCATCCAGCTTGTCATCTTTTACACCAGACAGGTTGTAGACACCGCTGGAATGAAAATAAAAGTATAAAATATCAGGGTCATCATAGGCGCCCGATATCAACGTTATATCAAAATTTCCTTTGACGACTTCCTGCATGTACCCTGCTATTTCAAGATTCTGAATCATTATGTTGATACCAGCCTCTCCCAGCATGGCTTGGAGCAATTGGGCTTCTGTGTCAAAATCTGCGGTACTGAGTAACTTCAGACTCAGTGTTTTTCCGTCCTTTTCTCTCACACCATTTCCGTTTACTCTCCAACCAGCATCGTCCAACAATTTCTTAGCTTCGTCCACACTATACGCGTACCCGTACTTCTCTAAGGATTTGTCATACCCTAGCGTCGATGGAGATAACAGTGTATGGGCTACTTCGCCTTCTCCCTGCGTAACAGCTTGAATAATGGCTTCTTTATTGACGAGCATTTGAAATGCTTTTCGCACCTGAATATCTTCAAACGGTGGTCTCTTCAGATTCATCTCCATCAATAAGCCCAGACCTGGGCGTAAGCGCTCAATCACTTCATATTTCGAATTATTCCGATAATAATTCGCGTCTTTCACAGGGATTTCCGTCGCTACATCGATAGCACCACTCTCTAGCGCTAACAACCTGAGTTGGCTCTCAGCAATCGCTTTTATGACAAGTTTGTCTGCTCTTGGAGGACCTTGATTTTCATAATATGGCTCTGCCCACTGAAAAGCTTCATTTCTAACATAGGTGACACCTTCGCCCGTTTTCCAGCTCTCAAACTTCCACGGGCCTACTCCGACAGGACTCTGGCCATAGTCCTCTCCAGCCTTTTCAATCGCTTTTAACGATAGCGGCTGTGTTACATAATTCCCAAGCGAATCAAGGAAGGCAGTATTGGGTTCATGAAGTTCCAGAACGAGGGTGTGATCGTCTGGCGCTTTCACACTTTTTATTGGAGCCATTACTTCAGCGGCTGTTTTTGCTTTTGTCTGCGGATTGAGAACACGATCGAAGGTTTCCTTAAAACTTTTTGCAGTCAGAGGTGTTCCATCGTGAAAGGTAATCCCGGAACGAATAGTGAAGGTCCACGTTTTGCCATCCTCAGAAATTTTATAGTCACTTGCCAGAGAGGGCTTGTATTCGTTTGAGGCAGTATCCTTATATAGCAGTGATCCACCGAGCAACCAGGTATAGACCCCAGCAGATCCAGCAGACATGTGAGCATCTAACGTATCCGGTTCATAAGGGTACGCTACTGTTATGGTTCCGCCCGTTTTGGGTTCAGTACTCTCCTGTTGCTCAGCTGGCACAGTTGTTTGCGTGCTGCAACCAACGACCAAGAACATACATAGAGTGACGAATCCCCCCCAAAAGACACTGTACGTTTTTCGCTTGTTTTTCTTCATGTGTCAGCATGCCACCTCCTACCCTTTTCTTTTTGAAAGAACTTCCGATGATGACAGATGATTTCACCTCCTTCGCAAGCAGTAACAAAGAGTACATTACTCTTCATCCAGTTGTTGAAGCTTCCACTGTAATCCTTGGTAGAATAATTCATTTGTTTTCATATACGGTTGCAGACTAGGATACAGGATTGAGCAAATTCTTCTGAAACGTTCGATATTTTCTGATTGGCTTGAAAGCAACTTTTCTGCAAACCGACGGAAAAATGACTGCGAGACAGGGAGTTCGTCAACATCGGCAAACATCGAGACATACTCTTGAATATTCGCCTGTACTACAGGACTGTCTGGAGTTGCATGTTGCTCCGCTGCCTTCAACAACTGTTGATGGTTTTTAAGCAATCTGGCGCTCCACATCTCCACACTGATCTTAGGCAGTTGAACTACTTCTAGGAAGGTCATAACATCCTGCTTCATCTCTTGGACAATCTGTGGATCATTAAACATTTCCTCCAACTCATCTAATGCAGCCGTTTGTGCTGCCGAAAGCTTGCCTTCCAGCAACGAAGATACGTTAACCCCTAGTAAAAAAATTTCTCGCCATTCAAACGGAAATTGTTCAGGAAAAACGGACGAAAACATTTTTTCCAAAATAAACTTTTCTCGTTCCAATGCATTTGTAGAAATTGATTCAATTAGCTCGTGCATATAGCTCAAAGAATCACTGTCACCCTTACTCTGCTTTGTTTGTTCCAAAATGGATTTCATGCTGGCAAGAGTACGCATTTGGATGTCCAAAGCTTCAATTTGCCATTCTATCGCCATATCAACAGGTATATCCCCAGCTAACATTCTCTTGATCTCATCAATACCAAAGTTTAAATAGCGAAGGGTTAGGATCAGTTTTAACCGCCATATTTCCTCTGCCGTATACATACGATGACCCCCAGGAGTTATCTCAGCAGGTGAAAGCAGGCCGATCTCGTCATAATAACGAACAGTGGGTACAGAAGATCCTGTCATTTTCGCTACTTGTCCTATGAAGAACTTCACGTCCTTTGTTGTTAGATCAGTCTGTTGATTTTGTGTGGTGTCTAATCTGTTCCTCGCCTTTCCGTGCATGTTACAACACCTCCTAACCAATTATATAACCTCAAGTAACTTGAGGTTCAAGTGGCAACATGAAAAAGCCAGGTGGTTGTTGACACCTGGCTTCGTAAACTCGAAGGTTTACATGATTGGATAGTTGAAGTTATTCATAGAGATCTGTGCTTAGATATTTGAGACCTGAATCATTAATCGTCAACACAATATTTGCGCCTTTTTCTTTTCCTTTCAAAAGCTGTAAGGCAGCCGCAACATTTGCTCCTGAAGAAAATCCTGCGAATATTCCTTCTTTTCTTGCTAGCTCTCTAGCAACTTGTGTCGCTTCTTCATTTGTAACATGGATGTAGTCTGTAACGAAGTTCCTATCCAGAAAAGGTAAATCCATAGAATATCCCCCACCTTGGATCTTGTGATTGAGGTTAGTAGCAGCTTTTCCAGAGTAGAACGGTGCGGTGTAAGGTTCAACTAAATAACACCGAATGTTGGGATTATACTTTTTTAACGTTTTTGCACAACCTGTAAAAGTGCCACCAGAACCAGCAAAATCAAGGAAAACGTCTACTTTTCCATTCGTTTGTTTCCAAATTTCTTCCCCCGTGTGAAATTCATGAGCATGAATATTGCCAATATGATGAAATTGGTCTGCACGGAACGCATTTCTTTCTTTTGTTATTTGCTGCGCAACTTCTTCCACTTTAGCAAGGTCTTCACCAGATACTTGCCCGATAGGAGAACCAGGCGCTTGGTCTACTAAAACAACTTCTGCTCCCAGTGCTTGCATCATCCTCGCTCTTTCCATTGAATTTCCTTTTGACATGACAGCAACGAATTTATACCCTTTGACTCCGCAAACAATCGCAAGCCCTGTCCCTGTATTGCCACTCGTTAATTCCACCACAGTATCATTTGGTTTTAGTATTCCAGCCTTCTCAGCCTCTTCAATGATCTGCAAGGCGATTCTATCCTTTTTGCTAAAGCCTGGATTTAAATATTCCAGTTTGGCGAAAATATTTCCATCGAGATTTTCTGTTAGCCTAGAAAGACGAACCATGGGAGTGTTACCAATCGCTTGATGAACGCCTGATAAAATCGTGTTCTCCATAGACATAGCGCCTCTTTTCGTATATTTTGGACTATATAGTGTCTGCTTCAATCTATATATAGCTCGATTGTAAAGTATAACGTACATACGTGCAATATAGCGTCCGTACTCGATGGAGGGCATTTTATGGAAGAATTTCACACAAATATTGGAGAAAACATAAAGCGTATTCGGAAAGAAAGAAACTTGAGCTTGGATAAAACTTCTGAAATAACAGGAGTTAGCAAAACAATGTTAGGACAAATTGAAAGAGGCAAGTCGGCTCCAACTATCACAACCCTTTGGAAAATAGCTAGCGGGTTGCGCTTATCCTTTTCTTCACTCGTTAGTCAATTCAAGCCGAATGTTACGATCGTAAAAAAGAAGGAAGTAAATCCGATTATTGAAAATAACGGACAGTATCGTGTATATCCGCTGGTACCGTACAATCCAGAACAACAGTTTGAGATCTTCTCGGTAACCCTTGAACCAGGATGCGAGCATATAGCAGAACCGCATTCAACAGGGGTTGAGGAATTCATTCTCGTAAATGAAGGCACGCTAGAGGTTGTTGTCAATGAACAAGTTTATATAGTTGAGCCTGAGGATACTCTTATTTTTAAAGCAGACAGGCCTCACATTTATCGAAACAACGGAGATCGTATCGTAAAGTGTTCCGTAGTCATTCACTACTCCAGTCAATGAAAACAAAGAGAAACCCCACTACATGTAGGGTTTCTCTTCCGTTAGACCACTAGCATATTTGCTATCCGTTAGCAGTGTTCCCCCATTCCTGGTTCCTCTCATGGAGCGAGCTCGCAATAATACGGTCCAGCACTTGTGTAAAAGTCATACCTGCTGCAGCTGCACTCTTTGGAAACAGGCTGTTGGCAGTCATCCCCGGTAAGGTGTTCACTTCTAGCACGTAAGGCATATCCTCACACAAAATCATATCGACCCTTGCATAGACCTTGCACTGCAGTAGTCGGTAGCTCGCGAGCGCCGCCTCGCGCACACGCTGCTGAGTAACAGGAGGAAGCTCGATTACCTTCTCCTCCGCACCGCCGTCTTCATATTTCGCTCGGTAGTCGAACCACTCTGAATGCGCGGAGCGAATGCCGATAATCGGTAGTACCTCGCCATCCAGAATCGCGCAGGTAATCTCCGTCCCTTTCAAATAGGTCTCAATTAAGATTCCCTGATCCAAATGGCTGGCTTCCTGAACTGCTGACAGTAGCTCCTTCTCGTTATGCACGAGCTGGACACCAATACTGGATCCTCCCATGTTCGGCTTCACAATCACCGGGTAACTCAATTGCTCTACCGCCTGAGGATCATAAACATCCTTCCAGTAAAGTCCTGCAGGCGTTTGAATGCCTGCCTCTTTCAGCAGCATTTTGGACAGTTGCTTATTCATACATAAGCTACTTGCCAGGACACCGCTTCCTGTATATGGAATACCCAGTGTCTCCAGCGCTCCCTGTACCGTACCATCCTCACCATATTGGCCATGCAGCGCCAATAGCGCGAAATCGATGCCTTCCTGCTGAATCTGTGTGATTAAATCCGCTCGCTGCGTAACGACAATGGGAACTGCCTCATAGCGAGTGCGATCCAAATGATTGATCATCTCTTGACCAGTCTTCAGAGAAACCTCACGCTCAGAAGAAATACCACCCATAATAACGCCTATCTTCATACTGACACCTCATTTTTTCTTCGAATGGTTGTGCGGTTTGTAATTGTTATGCCTTAAGAAAGAGAAGCGCCTGTTTGCCGATTATCTGAATACCCCGCTCGATATTTTCATCTGTTACTCGTGAAAAACCAAGTCGCAAGGTATTCGTCCCAGTTCCTTCTTGAATAAAAAATTTGTCCCCCGGTGTAAAAATGACACCGTGTTCTGTGCAAACTTCTAGCAACTGGCGTGTATTTACGACTGACGGAAAGGTAAGAAACAAATGCAAGCCCCCATCGCCAGACAGTTTCGCCTCGGGGAGATGTGCTTCACAGCATGCCTTCGTCAGCTCATATTTGCGCTTGTATTCCATACGGGCCTTTTTTACATATTTATCGAAATTTCCATTCAGAAAATATTGATAGAGTATCGATTGATCGATGGTTGATGTATGAATGGTGCGTGCACGCTTAATGCTTTCCAGATTATCGATTAGTGCCTTGTCTCCGAGCACCCAACCCACTCGCAATCCGGGGAACAGTACCTTGGAGAAGCTACCAATATAGATGACTCCGTTCCCTTGCCCTGCTGTCGCGATTAATGGCGCAACATGCGCTCCCGAGTAGCGCAGCTCTTCATTGAATCCATCCTCGATCACCGGAATCTGATAGCGCATCAGTAATTTCATTACGGCACTGCGCTTCGCTGGCGACATGACAATGCCTGTCGGATTGTGATAGGAAGGAGTCAAATAGGCCAGATCGAAGCTGTTTGTCTGCTTCTGCAATACCGCCTCAAGCTCCTCCACATCAATACCATCACTCTCCATCGGAATGCCGGTAATCTCAAATCCTTGCAGCTTCAAATTTTTGATCGCTGTATGATGGGTCGGATTTTCACAAATGGCTGCCCCGCGGCGGGTAGAAGGGCGCAGTGCCGACAGTACTATGTCAAAACCTTCTGTAAATCCGCTTGTAATCAGCATATCCTTGCCACTTAAATCGACGCCCTTATTCTCCATATAACGCATCAAGTAATCGATTAGTGGCTTGTAGCCCTTGGCATAACCGTAGTTGAGTAGCACTTGGCCTTCGATTGCCATCCGATCCATAAAGGCTCGCCTTACATCCCCCAGATCAAACAACTGCTCATCCGGCGCGATGCTTGTGAACGAAATGGTTCCTTTTTTGGCGCGAATACCCTGCTTCATCATATCCAGCTCTGCAGCGGATACAGCATAGTCGTTCATTCGTGCCTTCCAGTCGATCTGCCAGGAGTCGGTGCCGTCAGTTCCTCCTTTATCCGCAGCCAAATGGCCCTCCATAGCGGTAACATAGCTGCCTTTGCCGGGAATCGCATACGCAAATCCGTCATCCTCTAGGCCTTCATAGGCTGCAATCACCGAATTGCGACTCACCTTTAGCAGACTGCTCATTTCTCGTGTGGAGGGCAGCTTTTGATCCCCCTGAAGCGCGCCTTTGATTATTAAACGTTTGACGTATTCTTTCACTTGTATCGCGACTGGACGGTCACCAACAAGCTTGAAATCCTGGAACATCCTTCATCGCCCCCGTCTATAATGATGGCATGGGAGACGAGAGAAAAAAAGAACCACCGCACTGGATTTTTCATCCTTCGGTGGTCCTTTGTAGCGGCCAGCATCCACCCAGCGGTAAAAATGAAAGTAAAAAAGAACCCATTTTGCTAAGGGTTCCTCTTTTGCGATCATTTTTTAGTAGGCCAATAGTGAATCCTTCACCAGATACTATCTTCTTTATGGGTGTTTTGTGCCATCACAATATATTTGTCCAATTGCTGGCTTACACCCAAAACTACGTCACTTGTAAGACCATGTTTTCCTGCCAATTCAATCATTTGTTGTCGTAGTTGTTCGATGCTTGTTTCTAGATCCAAGTGGTGGCGACTTGCTTCTATTCCCGCGCCCCAGATCGTGCACTTGCTTTTCGGGGCACCTTCTAATTCTCTTTTCGGGGATGTTCCTAGGTGCACAGGGACGTCCCTTTCTAATGAACTTGCGAAAGCTTTTATGTTAAGCACCTCCTATGATTTACAAATTATGACATTAATAAGACTATAAATGAATATGCAAGAATTTACCAACTAAGAAAAAATGGAATAGAAAAAAACATCCTATCGAAAGGATGTTTTTTTCTGTGTCTTATCAACTAATCCTAAAAATCTGCACCATGCTGATAATTAATAACGTGTGATATGTCAGACTTTTGAGGTTCGTAAACGATGCCACTGCTAAACCCAAACGTTAGAAGAAGGGCTAGGAATACATATTTCATTCTTTTTCATCCTCTCTACTTAACATCTTTTTAGTGATTGTTGATACATCGTCCTACAACTCATTTATAAATGTAGCTTCGGCCTTCTTCGCTCCAACTACAATTGCATGATATTGGAGAATTTGTGATGGCGAGGCAAGATGGCGATATTTTTCAAATAACTGTACACATTGCAGAGCATCATAATGTCGATTCATCAAATCCGCTAGAACTAAACAGTGTAGGGTTTCATTGAGTCCACTTTCAATGCGTCCCTTTGTAAAATCATATTTTGCTTTCTGATATCGATATTGGAGATGCTGAACCATATTAACCAGCAATGTTCGTTCATGGAATCTAGCAATATCTTCAGAGAGGCGTAATAAAACCTCATCCACACAAAAATGATATTTATTTGCAGCTTCCATAATCGTAACGAGGCCCGGAAGTATTTCAACAGGCTGCTCCGCCAGATAGTCGGTATAATCCTTAATGATTTCTTCATTCCCCATTAATACTTCCAGTGTGTAAAAATTCGCCTTCGCAAAGACTGTAAACCGTTCAACGATTCTTATCCCTTCATCGTCAAGGAGTTCAAACCAATGTAAATCGGCATAAGCTTGTACAAATTCTTTGGATTTGGAATAACCGCCTTGCATCTGTAGGACCAAGCCTTTATATAAATAACCCATTCCGTAGTAGTAGACGAGCGGACGTTCTGTTTTTATCAACTCTGCCGCTCGATTTTTACTGCGCTTTTGCAGCTCATCTTGATAGATAATCTTGGAAATCTCTCGTAGCTCATCTGCATAAGTTTCTGATTCACTCCATTTTTGCAAAGTGAAACAAACCTTAGCCAAACTTAATAAAGCGTCTAATTGATCCGTTTCTGGTAATCGCTTTCGATATGGAGAAAATCGAATAACAGCCTTCTCATTTTCATCAGCATTTGTCCCGAGAATTGCTTGAAATAACCGGTAGTGACTCATCACAAACTGGGTAGAGTAGCTATCTTTCTCGTTCTCAATTACATACTCATAGAATGGCACCGCCTTTCCCAGTTTTCCATCCTCATATAATTGCTCTGCCACAGTAAAAAGGATGGAGATATTTTTGGGATTCTCCAATAATTGGGAGGCAACAGCTTCAATGCAATCCTTTCGCCCATTCTCAGCGCTTCGAATCAAGTAAGGTATCAATCGGGGGCGCGAAATTTTTCCTTCATATAAACATTCATCGGGATATCGTTCATACATCCAGCCTGGCTCGTAACCAAACACCGCAGCGAGCGCGTCTAATTGACTTATGGTGATAGCACGAGGTGGATTCCCATTTAGAATCTCGCTCAATGTTCCCGGATTAATACCAGTTAAATCCCCTAGTTTGGACAATGTATAACCGCGCGCTCGCCGATGTTGTTCGATTTCTGACCGCAGCGACTGGTGCAATGTCCCTAGCAGTCCCCCCATAATGGATCACCCTTTTATTTTTCCTTTATTTTACAATCAAATAGGTTATTATGGAAGGTGCACGAAATATTTCTTTATCATTTTAATAGTTTTTGTAAAGAGATGTTCACACGCAAATAACCATAACAGAGATTGTTATGGTTAAATCGGGATGCTGTTATGCTCACTCTACCACATTAAGTAGTTCACGGAAATTGCCTGGCCATGTATAACGAGCATCACAGCCCGTTGCATGCGTGCGGCTGCACAGATTCTTGGGATTGCGAGAAGCCCTTATATCGAAAACTACGAGAGTTTTGAATCGAAGCAAGTGACCGTAATGAATGAATCCATACGCTCGAATCGTTCGCTATTCCTTTTTGCCGATCAACAATTCCACTTCTTCGATTTCCTTCGGGATTTGCGATGAGAGCACCTCGCAGCCGTCTTCTGTTACTAACACATTATCTTCAATCCGAATGCCAATCGCTTCTTCCTCTATGTACAGACCAGGTTCAATCGTGATCACCATACCAGGTTGCAAAGCAGCACTGTAATCCGAGACATCGTGCGTATCCAATCCTAGGTGATGAGCCACGGAATGATAGTAGTATTTGGAGAGCTCATTGCTTTCTTGGATGAGGCCGAGGCGGAGCAGGCCGTCTGTCAGGACTTGTTTCGTGACATCATTGAGTTGTGTGAGTGTGATACCAGGCTTGACTGCTTCGATGGTCTTGATTTCTGCTTCGAACACGAGTTGATAGATCGCTTTCTGACGTTCTGTAAAGCGACCATTCACAGGAAACGTTCGCGAAATATCCGCCGCATAGTAGTTCGATGTTGCACCGAGGTCAAGGAGGACCAAGTCACCATCTTCCGCACGCTGATTATTCGTTTCATAGTGCAAGACAGTAGCATTGATTCCACTAGCAATAATAGGTAAATAAGGAAGCTCGCGAACACCATGCGACTTCAACGTGAAATCATAGTGCGCCTCTAGCTCATATTCCATGATGCCAGGACGTGCATACGACCACATGCGCCGGATTGCTTCATCCGTGATCGCAATCGCACGTCTGATTTCTTCGATCTCTGCCGGACTTTTCACCATACGCAGTTCTTTCAGCCATGGGCCCGCATCGTGAATCTGCAGGGTCCGGTATTTCTTCTGCGCGTCTTCGGCAAAAGTCTCTGCAGGAGTCTGCTCGTCGCTCCACAGATAGCGATACAAGTCGAGATAGAGCGAGTACTTGCCTTCGCAGCGCCTCGTAAAGGTTCCAAATGACTCCAGCCACTCATCGAGATAGTCGAAGTGTTCGATACCAGACTGCTCTTTCGCCTCTTGATCTGATAAGACGGCTCCTGTCCATTTCGCTTCCAGTTCATTTGGGCGCTGAAGAAATAACGTTTCGGTCACGATGCCAGCGCGTTTCGTGATCATAAGAATGAGGTTACTGCGCGCAATGCCGGTTAGATAATAGAAGTTGCGGTTCGGTGAAAATGGATATTTATCGTCATTGCTGCGTGTCTTGACAACCCCTGAAAATAGGACAAGTGCGCTGTGGTCAGGCATTTTTTCCGCGAGTTTTTGACGGCGATTGATGAACTCTTTTGAATCCATAGTTATTGTCATTTGTATTATACCCCTTCATTCGTGAGTTTCTTCATGGCTTGATCCAGCATAGGAAAGGAAAGACGCTTTTAATCGCAAATAGTTCAGTATAGTCTGACAATCATCTACCGATTTAACATTGATAGATCGTCATGTATCCTCCTTTCTTCTATATTTTAGGATACTTTCATCTATAAAACAAAGAGCAGATGCTTTAGGCCAGCTGCTCCTTGTTATCGTAGATTACAACCGCATTTTATTAATCGTTACTCTGCCACTCTTTTCGCCCAGCGCAGGTCCGGTGTCCCGGTTACACTGAAGCGGATGCCTTCGACCTTTATGCTGTTGAGGTAGTTTTCGTTATTGAAATAAACCGGGATGACGGGCATGTCCTGCATCAAAATGGTTTCAGCGTCGTGCAGAAGCTTCATGCGTGCTTCCTCTTTTTGCTCAACCTTTGCTTTTTCAATCAGCTCGTCAAACTTCGGATTGGCCCAGTTGGTGAAGTTGCGGGAGCTTTTCCCTGTATACAGCTCCAGCATCGCGAGCGGATCGAGGTAATCGCCGCCCCAACCCATGCGGGCAACCTGGAAGTTTTTCTGCTTGAACGTATCGATGTACGTTTTCCACTCTTGATTTTCCAGCTTCACTTGCACACCCAAGTTTTGCTTGAACATTTCTTGTAGCGCTTCGGCGATCTTCTTGTGGTTTTCCGCGGTGCTGTATTTCAATGTAATTGACGGAAGCTCTGTCCAGCCTTCTTCCTTCAAGCCTTCAGCCAGGAGCTCCTTCGCCTTAGCCGGATCAAACTGATAGTAAGGCGCTACTTCTTCTCGGAAGTCCTTGCCCGAAGGAGTTTTCACCCCAAATGGCGTATAACCGTACGCCGGGAGCTGGCCTCCCTTGGTCACGTTTTTCGTCAGGATATCCCGATCGATCGCGTAGGAAAAGGCCTGACGAATTTTCGCATTAGTGAATGGCTTTTCCTCTACGTTGAACGTGTACGTATAAATGCTGTAGTCCGGGAATGATTTGTACTCTTCTTTTTCTTTTTCCTGCTCAATTACGTCAATCGGCAGGGAGTCAATCAGGTCGAGCGCTCCTGTTTTGAACATCTGGTAGTAGGTGGTCGCTTCGTTCACCATCTTGAAGTGGACGGTTTCCATCGTTACCTTTTCTTTCTCCCAGTAGCTCTGACTTTTGGCGATTGTCAGTTGACTGTTGTGGTCCCAGCTCTCCACGGTGTACGGGCCATTGGTCACGATGCCTTTCGCTTCAGCCGCCCAGTTTTTGTCTGCATCCACGACTTTCTTGTTCACCGGCAGATAGGCGCGACTTATCATGATTTTCGGGAAATAGGTGATTGGGTCTTTCAATCCGACGATGAGTGTTCGGTCATCCTTTGCCTTGATCTGAACGTCATCCACGCTACCTTTGCCCGTGTTATATGCCTCCGCGCCTTGTATGTAGTAGAGTGCGGATGGTTCATAGGCGGCAGTCTGCGGATTCAGCACGCGTTTCCAGGAGTATTCGTAGTCATGCGCCGTCAACGGATCGCCGTTCGACCATTTCATCTCGGGGCGCAGCGTAAACGTGTAGGTTTTTCCGTCCGGGGAGACTTCTACCTTTTCTGCTGCGCCTTCGCTGATGTCTCCATTCTGGCTGTATCGGTACACTCCTTCGTATAGATGGTCAATCACCCAGTACGAGGTGGTATCGGAAGCGAATGCCGGGTCTAATGTGTACGGTTCGCCCCGCAGATTAGCGGTCATGACTTGTTTGACGGCTGCTCCCGTCTGTTGATCGGAAGACGCAGCCGGTTTATCGCTGCCGCACGCAGAAAGCGCAGGTATAGCGAGCGCCAGCAATGCGGCAAAAGCGAGCAATCCCTTTTTCATTATGATTTCCTCCTTGTTCTCCTCTATCTACTGTACAAGATGGCAAGCGATCCAGTGTCCGTGCCTCACCTCCTTCCAATCCGGCGCTGTTTCGGCACAAACGCCTTGGGCAACCGGACATCTGGTGCGAAACGGGCAACCGCTTGGCGGATGAATCGGGCTTGGCGGTTCTCCGGTCAGTACAATCTGCTTCCGCTCTTCTCGCTGGGCTGGATGGGAGACCGGCATGGCCGAGATCAATGCCTGCGTGTATGGATGTAGCGGCGTAGCAAACAACTCCTCGCTCGGTGCCAGCTCCACCATCCGCCCCAGGTACATCACACCAATCCGGTCGCTGATGTGCTTCACCATCGACAGGTCATGGGCGATAAACAGATTGGTGATGGACCGCTCTGCCTGAAGATCGGCTAAAAGATTGACGATTTGCGCCTGGATGGACACATCTAGTGCGGAGATGGACTCGTCTGCCACGATAAAGCTGGGCTCCACCGCAAGCGCACGGGCGATTCCGATACGTTGACGCTGTCCGCCGCTGAATTCATGCGGAAAGCGTTTTGCGTGGCTTGGGTGCAATCCTACTAGCTCTAGCAGTCGATAGATGCGTTCTTCTCGCCCTTTGCCTTTTGCCAATCCATAGGAGTCGATTCCTTCGGCGATGATGTCCCCCACTCGTAAACGCGGATTGAGTGAGGCCTGGGGATCTTGGAAGATCAGCTGCATGTGGCGGTTTGCTTCCCGTCGCTCGCGTCTATCCATCCTGGCAATGTCTTTGCCTTGAAACAGGATTCGACCCGCAGTAGCTGGGTACAGGCCCACTATCGTCCTGCCAAGCGTAGACTTGCCGCAGCCACTTTCCCCAACAATTCCGAGCGTCTCCCCTCGCCTGATTTCAAAAGAGACTCGGTCAACAGCTCTAACCCGTTGGTCGCCGCCAATCTCAAACGATTTAGCGAGATTCTCCACCCCTACAATGTTGTCAAGCATGTGTCTCCCTCCCTGCTACCATCCACGCTTCTGCTTTTCGGGCACGCGGGTCGTTCAGCCAGCAGCTCGCCTCATGCTGATTAAAAAACGAATTCGATTGCGGCATATGCTCTAAGCAAATTTCCATGGCAAATCGGCAACGTGCAGCGAACGGGCAACCGGCAGGCGGACGAAACAGATCCGGCGGTGTCCCTTCGATGGGGATCAGCCGCTCTTTTTTACCTGCAACGAGACGTGGTACAGACTGCAACAGCCCTTGTGTGTATGGGTGGCGCGGGTTGTCAAAGATTTCTCCAACCGGGCCGCTCTCCACCACTACGCCTGCGTACATTACTGCTACATGATCGGCCACCTCTGCGACAACTCCCAGATCGTGGGTGATCAAAATGATCGAGGTGTTCAACTGCTCCTGCAACTCCTTCATCAGGCGAAGAATCTGCGCCTGGATGGTCACGTCGAGTGCTGTCGTCGGCTCGTCGGCGATAACCAACTGCGGTTGGCAGGCAAGCGCCATGGCGATTCCGACACGCTGCCGCATACCTCCACTTAGCTCATGCGGATATTGTTCAAATCGCCTCGCCGCCTCCGAAATGCCTACCCTCTCCAGCAGTTTCAACGTCTCTTCCTTTGCTTCCGTCTTCGTCTGATTTCGATGTTTGATCAGCCCTTCCGCAATCTGCTGGCCGATTTTCATCGTGGGGTTCAGCGAGGTCATCGGGTCCTGGAAAATCATACCGATCTGCGAGCCACGAACCTGCTGCCATTCCAACTTGGTTAGCCCCGTCAGTTCACGCCCGCGAAACCGAATGCTGCCGCCTTTTACCTGACCGGATCGCGGAGGAATCATCCCCATCAATGCCCGTGCAGTCACACTTTTTCCGCAGCCGCTTTCCCCGACAATCGCCAGCGTCTCTCCCTCCTTCACAGAAAAGGAAACCCCTCTTACTGCCTGCACCTCTCCACCGTACGTGCGAAAGGAGACGCGCAACTGATCTACTTCTAACAAAGGCTTCACGTTGTACTCCCCCTTATTTCCTGATCCGCGGGTCCAGTGCGTCCTGCAAACCATCCCCGAGCGCGTTGCACGCAAACATGGTAAGGGAAATCATGAATCCCGGAAAAAACAGCCGCCACCACTGTCCGCTCAGCATAACCGCTAGCGCGTCGTTGGCCATGGTTCCCCAGCTGGCGGTTGGCGCTTGCACACCCAGTCCAAGAAAGCTGAGAAACGATTCGGCAAAAATCGCATGCGGTATCGTAAAGGTCAGGTTGACGATGATGACGCCGATCGTATTCGGCAGCAGATGTTTGATGATGATTTTGACATGAGAGGTACCCAGCTTTTCTGCAGCCAGTACAAACTCCTGACGCTTGATCTGCATGATTTGTCCTCTGACCAGGCGGGCCATTCCGACCCAGCCAGTTAGCGAAAGGGCAATAATGATCGTTGTGAGACCAGGCTCCAGAACCACCATCAGCAGGATTACCACCAGCAGATAAGGAATGCTGTACAGAATTTCAGCCAACCGCATCAGGATGTTGTCCACACGGTCGCCCAGCTTGTTCCTCCCTGCCATGTAACCGGAAATCCCGCCGATGCATACACCAATCACTAAGTCGATGGCAGCTGCCGCTACACCAATAAACAAAGAGATTTGACCGCCTCCCCAGGTACGTGCCCACATGTCCCGACCCAAGTCATCCGTTCCAAACCAGTGCTCGCCCGACAGCGGCAGATTACCCTTCGTCAATGACTGTTCATGCGGGTTGTGGGGGACGAGCATCGGTCCGATGATCGAGAGGATCACCACTGTTGCGAGCAAGAAGAACCCGAGCATTGCCAGCTTGTTGCGGAATACCCGCTGCAATACCTCCTGCGAATACCCAAGACTGGGACGTTCCCGAATTTCTTCGGATAGCCTGTTTCGGTCTACTGGTCGAAACAGGGAATCCAGTTGTGTTGCCGGATTGGCCATAACGCTACTTCCCTCCACTCGTCAATCTGATGCGCGGGTCAATCACCCGATACAGTAAGTCGATGATGTACAAAGTAAAAATGAGCACAAAGCTGTAAAACACTGTCGTTCCCAAAATAACGGGGTAATCGCGGTTAAAAATGCTTTCCACGAAGTATTTGCCGAGCCCAGGAATGGCGAAAATCTTTTCCACCACAAAGGTTCCGGTCATCAGGTTGGCAAACAGCGGACCGATAAAGGTAAGAACCGGCAGGATGGCATTTCGCATCCCGTGTCTAACGACAATAGAAAAGGTGCCAAGCCCTTTCGCCTCCGCCGTGCTTATGTATTCCTGTTGCCAAACCTCAAGCATGCTGGCTCGTACGAAACGGGCGATAATGGCGAGCGGACCGATAGCGAGCGCAAGCGTTGGAAGTATCGAATGCTCCCAGCTCCCCCACGCAGCAACGGGAAGAAGCTCCCATTTGACCGCCAAGTACTTGATCATAAGTGGCGCCAGAATAAAACTGGGGATGGAGATCCCAACGATGGCTGCAAACATAGACAAGAAATCCAAGGTTCGATTGTGATAGAGTGCCGCTACGATTCCCAGTGTGATTCCACCTGCCAGCGCGACAATAAACGACTGGAGTCCCAGAACAGCCGAAGCGGGAAATCCCTCTGCAATCAGCGTGTTCACATCCCTCGTCTTAGACTGGATAGAGGGCCCCAAGTCAAATTGCAGCAATCCTTTCAGATAGAGCAGGTACTGTATCGTGATTGGCTGATCCAGGTTGTACTCCGCCCGCATGTTTTTTACCACTTCTTCTGGTAGCATTTTGGCGTCAGACGCGAACGGGTCACCCGGAATCAGGTGCATGGTCACAAACGTTACCGTGACAATAATCCACAGGGTAACGATCATGAGAAAGCCACGCTTGACCGCATAATGAAGCACGTTGTTTCCTCCTTCACATAATACAAAGTAAAATGATATGAATACTACGAATTATAAATATAGAAAACCCCTCTCCGAAAAGAAGAGGGGCAATTGCACGGTTCCCACCTTCTCATCTCGCAGAATAACTCCGCAGGAATTGGCACCGTAAGGTCAATCAGACCAAGGTTGCCGGGTTTCATCGGGCCAGTCCCTCCACCACTCTAGATAAGAATGTTCTATGAAATTTAATTTCATCGTAAAATTCTTTTTTATCTTATCATTTTACTCGGATATGTCAATCCTGTTCAATAACAATTGATTCTTCTTTATTTTATTTATGAAAAAAGTAAATCTTCACACACGTATGAATATGAGGATATCAGCCCAGATCTTAATTGTGGTGGCTAGGATCAACAAGGCAAGAATGCTTTGGAGAATCCGTGTGTCCAAACGTTTGCTGACCTTCGCACCGAGCGGCGCTGCCAAGATACTGGCGATTACCATGATCACGGATGGCCACAGCAATATGTCCCCCGCCATCCATTTCCCTACAGTCGAACCGATGGAAGAAAGAAAGGTAATGGCAAGAGATGAAGCAATCGTAACTCTTGTCGGAATCTTGAGGATGATCAACATGATGGGAACCAAAATAAAAGCGCCAGCTGCCCCGACAATTCCGGAAGCCCCTCCGACAATCAAAGCGGATAATATGGCTGTTGTTTTATGAAAGATAACCTCGTTCTGTTCACATTCGTCCATTCGCTTTTTTGGCAGGAACATCAAGATTACAGCAATGGTGGCCAGGATGGCGTAAACAATATTAATGGCTTCTGCCGATAGATATTTTCCTCCATACCCTCCAAGCAAGCTTCCTACGATAATGGCACTTCCCATGTACAGAACGAGCTGGTAATGAATAAGCTTATCTTTTCGTAGAGTCCAAACAGCAGCTAGGGTGGCAAAAAATACTTGGATTGCACTTATTCCGGATACTTCGTGAGCTGTGTAAGCAACGAATCCAAGGGCGGGCGGAATGTACAGAAGCATCGGATACTTGATGATAGAGCCACCGATTCCGACGAGACCAGAGATAAATGATCCCGCGAAACCGATAACAAACAGTGTGATCACAAGGTCGATAGTCATAGGCTCACCCTTTGCAACACCTCGCTTCGTTTTATCCTCGTTCTACAACTGTCAAGCCGTCTTTTTGCCATTTCAAGATTCCGCCGCTCAAATTCATTACATCCTTGAATCCGTTTGCCTGAAGAATACTTGCGCCAATAGCGGATCGGGCACCGGAACGGCACTGCACGAGAAGCGGCTTATCGTGAGGAATCTCATCCAGCCGCATGGCGAGAGTACCGAGCATGATGTGCTGTGCATTCGGAATGTGTCCTTCCTTCCACTCAGCCAGATTACGCACATCTACTACGTGAACCTCTCCCTTTTTCACCCGTTCTGCAATCTCCAGCGGTGTTACCTCTTCAATTGTCTCGAGCGAAGACATTTCACTTTCCATCAGCTTGCCGCTGTCGATAAAGCCTGTGACATGGTCAATCCCTACGGAATGCAAGGCTTTCAAAATCACGTCCAGCTCATCTGGGGTGGCCAGGATGTGAACCGGGCGATCGTAATCGACAATCCAGCCTGCCCAGTTGGCAAATGATTTGTTAAAAGGAATGTGAAGTGTTCTCGCCAGATGCCCCTTCGCAAATTTCTGGAAAGGACGCGTATCGACAATCTGTCCGTTTTCCGGCGATTCCTTTACCTGTTCAAACGAGTTGAACTCTTGAACAACAGGGAGTTCGTTGAGCAAGGCAGGACCTTCCTTATTCACGCGTTTCATCACTGCAAAATACGATGGCGGCTCTGGTTGTCCATCCAGGAGTGCCGTGACGAATTCCTCTTCACTGGAGTGTGACATCGCCCAGTTAAAGAGCTTTTCATAGCCGACGGTAGAAGACGGCACGGCCCCCAGTGCTTTGCCGCAAGCGCTTCCTGCGCCATGAGCTGGCCATACCTGCATATAATCCGGCAGTTGCTTGAATTTTTGGAGGGACTGGAACATGGCCCTTGCACCTGACTCGGACGTACCCTTCATTCCCGCCGCTTTTTCGAGCAAGTCTGGTCTGCCGATATCGCCGACAAAGACGAAATCTCCCGTGAAGATCCCGATGGGGCGATCTGCATTCCCTCCGAGGTCTGTCAAAAGGAAGGAGATGCTTTCGGGTGTATGGCCAGGCGTATGCATAACTTCAAATAGCAAGTTCCCGATAAAAAAGCGATCCCCATCATGGACAAGCTGATGGTTCAAACCTTCCAAGTATTGATATTTCCAATCTTCATCGCCGTCATTGGATAAAAACAGCTTCGCCTGATAAGCTGCGCCCAGTTCCCTGGCACCAGATACAAAATCAGCGTGAATGTGGGTTTCGGTGGCGGCTACAATGGTTACTCCCTCTGCTTTTGCGACTTCAAAGTAAGGAGCCAGATTACGGCCGGGATCGATCACAATTGCCTCCCCGGTTTTTTGGCAGCCGACCAGATAAGATGCATGAGCCAGTTTTTCATCATAAAAATAACGTAACAACATAGTGCACTCCTCCTCTTACACGTCTATTATTTGTTTGATTTTTCCGCGATTACTTCTAGCAGCGATTCGGTAAAGCGAAGTGTCTTTTGGACGGTAGGATCTTTCATGAGTTTGTAAAACTTCTCTGTTCCTTCCTGGCGTTCAAAATGATGCTCTCCTCCTCTCTTTCAAGACTGCCTTACATCAATCCTTTAAGCATGCCATTCCAATAAAGGATGGGAAGCAGTTCTCTTTTCATCAGGTACATACTGAATCTCTCTTTAGATTGGTCAAAAGGAAAGGTTTCACACGGCATCAGATTGTAATCAAATTCGGCCAGAACCAGTTTGTTGTACCCCGTTACAAGCGGGCAGGATGTATAACCGTCATACTTGGCAGCCAATGAAGTACCATTGATCAGCGCGAGGAGGTTTTTTTCGACGACAGGTGCCTGTTTGCGAATAGCAGCCCCAGTTTTGGACGTGGGAAGATTCGCGCAATCGCCAATGCCGAAAATAGTGGGGAATCTTTTGTGCACAAGCGTAAATGGATCGACATCGACCCAGCCTCCTGTGTCTGCCAATGCGCTGTTTGCAATGAAATCAGGCGCTTTCATGGGAGGCGTCACATGAAGCATGTCATACTTCCATACTACCTGCTCTTTAGTGTCAAGATTCTCGAATACGGCTTCTTTCGTATCTGCCCGCACTTCCATTAGATTATGCTTGTATCTGGTTTCGATGTTTTTGCGACGAATGACGTTATTGAGAGTATTAGCATACGTGGGAACGTCAAAAATACTTCCCTTCGCCGATGCAAAAATGATCTCTGATTGGTTGCGAACATGTAACTTGCGAAAGTAATCATCAGCCAGATACATGATTTTCTGAGGGGCTCCGCCGCATTTTACGGGTGAATTCGGGTGGGTAAAAATGGCAGTTCCGCCCTTAAAACTCCGGATAGCTTCCCATGTACTTTCTACCGTTTGGTATGCGTAGTTGCTGCAAACGCCATTCTTCCCGACGGCATCCCTCAGGCCCTTTACCCCCTCCCAATCTAGTTGCAGACCAGCAGCAACAACAAGATAGTCGTAGGAGAGGATGGTTCCCTCTTTCGTACTAAGCGTGTGCTGTTCCGGTTGAAACATGGTGACCGCATCGCAAATCCATTCGACGCCTGCGGGAATCAGAGAGGAGAGGTCACGCTCGGATTGCTCTTTTTTCGCGGCACCCCCTCCGACTAATGTCCACAAAGGCTGATAATAATGCTTCGACGCGGGATCGATGATGGCGACTTGTCCCTTGAGCCTTTTGAAAGCACGGACGATACGGGCAGCAACAGAGATTCCGGCTGAGCCTGCTCCCACGATGACTACCGTATAATGAGCTTGTTTTGCCATAGTTCCTCCTTCGACGACGATATGGTTTCCAATCGTACGATGATGGTTGACGAGGTGTAGTCTCTATATTCAGTTTATTCCTCTGTCATTTTTTCCATATAGGGGAAGTCCCCTACTTTTTGATCCATGCCATTAAAATGCCAAATCGAGATATTTATTTTTAATGGCGTATTGGATTAATTGATGCTTGGAATCCAGTCCTAGTTTCTGCATGATATTCGTTTTGTGGTTCTCCACGGTTTTGACGCTGATCAACAGCTTATCTGCCATTTCCTTATTCGTATAGCCAAGCACAATGAGTCTGACAAGCTCCTTTTCTCGTAGCGTTAAAACAGAAGGCATCGTTTTGGCATCCGATTTCAGCCATAGATCGATGATTTCTTGCGATACGGAAGTCTTGTAAAAGCGCTTACCTCTGTAGACTTCCGCAATGGCTTGAAACAGCAACTCGCCATGGCTGTTTTTTAAAATGTACCCATGAGCTCCGACGGTAATAGCCTTCTGGACAAAAATCTCCTCGTCATGCATGGTCAATATGACGATTTTCACGAAAGGATTCGACTTGCGAATCTCATTGCTCGCTGTAAACCCATCCAGCCCATTGGGCAATGACAAATCCATCAGCACTACATCGGGTTCCAGCTGATTGGCTTTAAGGATAGCATCGTTGCCCGTATGACTCTCTCCGACAATTTTTATTTGAGAGTAACTTTCGAGAAGCACACGCAATCCCTTCCGAATCATCGTGTGATCGTCAACCAAAAGCACTCGTATCACTCTGCTCTCCCTCCTTCTTCCACTACTGTTACCTTGATCGATGTACCTTCGTGGATCACGGATTGAATCTGAAGAATCCCCTCCATCTGATCCACTCGTTCTTCCATATGTTTGAGTCCCAGACCGACCCGAACCTGATCGCGAACGAATCCGATTCCGTTGTCCTGAATCTGCAAAGTCAGTTGGTCGTCTTCCTTGTACAAGATGACTTCAATGAGTGTCGCCTTCGCGTATTTTAGTGCATTATGTAAGGCTTCTTGGATGACACGGTACAGATTGATTTCCAAAATTGGCTGAAAATGATCACTGACATTGCTGTAGGAAAACGTAATAGAAACATCCTGATGTGCTTTGTTCAAGCTAGAAACAAGATGCCGAACCGTAGGAATCAGCCCCAGTTGATCAAGACTATACGGACGCAGCTGTAAAGAATACAGCTTGACGTCTTGTATCGCTTTTTCCAGCTCATTCACAATCTCTTGCATGAATTCCCGGAATTGTCCTTCCTGGTTGAGACGCGTTTGAATCGCTTGAATGCCAACCGAAACGGAATACAAGGACTGTCCTACGCCGTCGTGCAGCTCCTGGGCCAGACGCTTATGTTCGTTTTCCTGGGCTTCTAGTGTTTTTTGCAGCACCTGCTTGGAGATTCTGACCTCCTCTTCTTTTTTCTTGACCGTCATATCTTTCAAGACCAGAAGTACATCCTGCATGTCTTGTTCGCCATTTTCATAGATGACAGCCGTGCTCATTTCCATGTCAACATACCGTCCTTCATACGTGGGCATCGCAGAAAGAAAATACGGAACCTCCCGTTTGGCGAGCAAATAACATCGTTCTTCTCCCTCTTCCAGCTCTCTGCTCTGGCAGTAGGAGCAGAACGGCACCTTTTCTCCTCGCTTCCAACCGGTCATTTTTTCTGCGGATGGATTCATCACCATAATTTTTCGTTCCTGATCCATGAGAATAATTCCGTCCTGCAAGTGGTCGAAAATTTGCTTCAGATAACCGTTATCCATCGCCTTCCCTTCATCTCCATAGCAGTCAAAAAAAGTCGGACTTTGATCCATCATTGGTCCTCCATACTGATCGTATTTCTTCTATCATCCAATCGTAAGAGACGGAGAGCACCTTTCAAATAGGTACCTTCCCCTATCTTATGTGACGCTACATGATGATCAAATAGATACTGTGTCTTGATTCGCATCTGCGTATGAAAAAGCCGAGTAACCACTAGGTATGATCCCCTAGCATGTACTCGGCTTGCCATCTGAATATTCTCCTACGTGTCCTATAACGATTTCTCTTATTGTACCCCAACAGAAGTAGTGCTTCGTTCATAGGCAAAAATGATCATCGTCACTCCTAAGATTGCGCAAATCATATACATAAAGGAATAGGAGAAATAATCAGCCACTGGCCCCATGATGACTCCTCCCAAAGAAACACCCAAATCGGCCATCGCTATGAATAACCCGATTAACACGTTGCGATCCGTCTTCGGCAGAACAAAGGTTAAATACGTCGTTAACGTAGGATAAAGAAGGGCTTGAGCAATTCCCATTAATATGGCGCCTACGTATAAAAAGGCTGCCCCACCCAGGATAGAAAAGCTTACACTTAACGCCGCTGCTGCAAGAGTGAACATAATTCCCATCATAAACGATGAACGCCACTTGCCGTCTGACGGGATTTGCTTTCTCAAAACAAACCGGGATAATACAACGGTGCCTGCCTGAAGCATGAGGTAAATTCCTGCATTCCCATATTCGATTTGTACAGCGTACAACGGGATAAAGGTAGTCACAGCTCCAAAAATAATGGATGCAACAAGCATCAAGACACTGCATTTACGTAAACGAGAGTTTTTGACTAAATAGCTTACGGAACCAAACATGGTTGCTCCCTTATCTGTCTGCCCCTGAACTGGCTCGGCTACTTTTTTGTCCATTTTGGCACTATAGCCCACCGCTCCTGTAAGGATCGCAATGGTGACCATGGCAACTGTAAAAGAATGGCTATCCCCTGCTTGCCAGATGCCTAGAGCGAGTAGTGGACCAAGAATACCAGGTAAATAAGCACATAAGGAATACATGGAAATCCCTTGTGAACGATCCTTATCCGGCAACGCATCAATAATCCCTAACTGTAAGGCCATGGAGAAAAAAGCGGTACACACCCCTTGCAGAATACGTGCAACGATAAAGCCCTCTAATTCGGTGAACGTATATAAAATAAGAGCCGCTCCATTGAATATAAGAATCGTGCGGAGTATTTTGATTGGTCCATGTTTTTGGATGATTTGGCCTGCCCATGGCCGAAAAAACATGGTTGTAAACAGATACGCTCCCATAACGACTCCGATTGTTGTATTGGTCGCACCCAACTCTGCACCCTTCAAGGGAATAATGACATTCAGAATAGAGTTCGCGCTAAAATACAATAGAGTCAAGATGTACAATCGCAAAAATGGCCAAGAAAGAGCCCCTCTCATAGCTCCTTGCTCCTTCCTCTGTTCACTTTCATTGCCAATTCCATTACGCAATTATCATTTGCAACAATTTCTTCGTATAGCCGGACTGAACATCTTTTAATTGGTCAACCTTCACGATCTCTTCGATCTCACCATTTCGTATGATCATGATTCTGTCGCAAAGATAGGCGGCAGCCTGTATGTCGTGGGTAATGAAGATATAGCTCATGTCATAACGTTTTCTCAAATTCTTCAGTAATTCAAGCACTTGCATTTGCACAGAGCCGTCCAAAGAACTGATTGCTTCATCGAATAGGATGCATTTGGGTTCAGTTGAAACGGCTCTCGCTATGCATACCCGCTGAACCTCTCCCCCTGATAACTCATGCGGATATTTTTTTCGATAGGAAGGATCCAACCCCACTTGATAGAATAAATGGTCAATCTCGCTTAGAGCATCTACCCGTGCCTCTCTTTTCATTTGTAAAGGCTCCCGAATTGCCTCCTCAACCGTATAAAATGGATTGATGGAGGAAGTGTAATCTTGAAACACAGCGCTGATGTTCCCTGCTCTCACTTTTCGGTCCTCTACTTTTTTGCCCTCAAACAAGATGGTACCTCGATCAGGCTTTTCAATCCCCAATAGCAATCGTCCTAGTGTTGATTTACCACTTCCACTTTCTCCGATAATGCCTAGACACTCCCCAGACTTGCATTCAAAGCTAATGTTTTTCAACACATGCTCTCTTTCCCTTGAGAACAATCCGCCTTTCCGATATGATTTCTCCACGCACTCAATGCTCAGCAACACTAATTCCTCCCATGACTCTCTTAAAATGTTGATTCATCGCCAGCTTCGTGGAGAGTAAGGAACGGGTATATGAATGCTGCGGTTCAGAGAAGATGGCTTGGGTCGTCCCCTTTTCAACAATTTCTCCTTCTTTCATGACGAGGACTTCATCTGCTAGTAATTTGACAATCCCTAAATCATGAGAAATGAAGATCATGGAGCAACCCATTCGTTCACGCAATTGCAGGAACTGTTCAATGACTTCGAACTGCGAGATGGTATCGAGTGCTGTCGTGGGTTCATCAGCAATCAGAATGTCCGGCTCCAATACGATGGCGAGCGCAATCATGACTCGTTGCAGCGTTCCACCCGACAACTGGTGCGGATACTTATTCATCACCTCTAGCGGGTCTTTCAGCATGACGCTTTCCATGGCATTTTTCATTTTGGTTATGATTTCGTCACGGCTCCATCCAAAATGTTCCACAAGCGTTTCCTTTAGATGAACGCCCACCACGCACGAGGGATCAAAGGCACGCATGCCATTCTGCAAAATCATGCAAAGCTGTTTCCCCCTCTTTCTCCGCATCTCCTGTTCAGAGAGCTCCATGAGGTTTTCTCCTCGTAACAGAATGTCTCCCGATTGGCGAATCCCGACTTTATTCAATTTCATGATGGCCTTGCAAGTCACCGACTTCCCGCTTCCGCTTTCTCCAACAATAGCCAGGCAGCTTCCTTGCTTCACATAGAATGAACTATTTGGAACAAGCAATCGATCATTGCGACTGTCCCAGATTTTCAGGTTTTTTACCTCCAAAATGTTCATCATCCTGTCATGCTACCCCCTTTCCTTCGAGTTTAACGGTAGAGGCTGTTTCTAACCCTTGCTGCTGATATGTAGAAGTCATTAATTTGGGATCGAAAGCCACTTGAAGTGCATCAGACAAATAGTTAATGGCCGAAACAACGATCACGATGGTCAAACCGGGAGCTAGCATGAATTCCGGGCGTGAAAACATGACGTCTCTCGCTTCATTCAACATCATGCCCCACTCTGCTTCCGGTGCTTGAATGCCTAAGCCGAGGAAGGAAAACCCCGATATTTGCAAAATCATCGAACCGAAGGAGCTGCTAGAAATGACGGCAATGTCGGGCAATGCAACCGGAACAATGTGCCTGATCATGATTGCCATATTGCTTACGCCGATTGCCTTTGCGAATTTTACATAATCGGATTCCGCATATTGCATGACTGACGCTCTGATGATTCGAGCAAACCACGCCCATTTGATCCATACAAAGGCGATGATCATATTTTCAAAACCTACTCCCAAAATGCCGATGATCGCCAAGGTCATGACATATCCCGGAAATGAAAGGATCACATCACAAACGCGCATCAAGATAGCATCCGTTTTTCCACGAAAGTAACCCGCAAGAACGCCTACAATCGACCCAATCGATACAGATAGAAGCAGCGCAACAAAGACCCAGAGCATGCTGGGACGAATCGCGTAAATGAGTCTGGATAAAACACATCGCCCGAGGTGGTCGTTGCCCAAAAGATATTCCCATGATGCGGATGCAAATCGAAGCTCCATATGTACTTCTTCGGGATCATGCGGCGCAACGAGAGGCGCAAATATCCCTGCCACTGCTGTGACCGTGATAATCGATAAGGATAGGACAGCGACCTTATCTTTCCACACATTTTGTAATCGCTTCATCTAGAGACCATCCCTGAGTTTGGGGTTCAATGCCACATTGATGATGTCGGAAACGGTGTTGAACAGAATAAAGACGACTGCCAACACAAGGACATAAGCTTGGATGATCGGAAAATCCCTGCTTAAAATGGATTTGACGCTTAGTGTTCCGAGTCCCGGCCAAGCGAAGATGTTTTCCACGACGACTGTACTTCCCAAAATAATGGGAATCGCCATGCCTATTACGGAAATGGCCACCTGCAATGAATTTCTAAGAATGTGCATCGTGATCTTTTTCTCCGGTAAGCCGCATGCTCTGGCGTAGAGAACGTAGTCTTCATTCATGTTGCTTAACATGGAACTTCTGATGATTCGAAAATAGATGCCAGCATAGCTGATTGTAATCACAGCAACGGGCAATACATAGCTTTTAAACGACTCCATTCCGCTTGTCGGAAGCAAATCCAGCTTGACGGAAAAATACCAAATTAGTAAAGCTGCGAGCCAATAGGAAGGCATCGATGTCAAGAAAAACGAAACACCTCTGACTGATTTGTCCACCCATTTTCCCGCATTCAATGCGCAAGCTACCCCCAATACGATGGACAGTACAACAATGGCGAATGTCGAAACCAGTGTCAGCTTTACTGTATGGAGAAAGGCTGGTCCTAGCATGGACCACACGGGTTTTCCCGTTATATATGAATCTCCAAAATCTAGCTGCAAGCATGAGACAACCCAGTTTAGGTAACGAGTCAGAAAGGGTTGGTCCATCCCAAGTTTCGCTCTTGTTTGCGCAAGTAACTCATCCGTTATTTGGGGTATGCCTTGCGAATGCAGCACCACTTCAGCGGGATCTAAGGGAGATAGATGAATAAAGGCAAACGTCACAAAGGATATGATCAGAACCAAAGGAATCGATAGTAGTAACCTTTTGGTGATATACCTGCCCATAGCACGCTCCTCTTGTGTATTTATTCAAAGTACATCCGCTCAAATGGAAGCTCGAATTGCGTTTGCTTAAACGAGATGCCCTGCAGGTTTTTGGGAGCCAAGATCGTGACTCTTCCATTCGTAATCGGAATAAATACGGCTTCCTCATGGACAATGGTCAAAATATCGGTATATAACGATTTTCTATGTTCCTCATCAGTCGTCACCATGACTTCTTCTATTTTTTTATAGAGCTCATTAGCTTGCGCGATGCCTCTTGTCGTATGGTAATAGGAAGACTTGGAAGTAAAAGCAGCGATTGTGCTCTGCGGATCATACGCGAGTCCCCACGTTTGATTGAAGAGCAGATCATAGTCACCTGTAGACCTTCTGTTCGCAATCGAAGATGACTCTTCGCCGATAATCTCCAGATGAACCCCAATCCTTTTTACCGTATGTTGAATTAATTCAGCCTGCGTTTTTTGAGTAGACGAATTTACATCATAATAAAGCTTCATGGCTAATGGCTTTCCGTTTTTCGCTCTGATTTCGACCGCATTCCCGATACTCCAGCCTGCCTCCTCCAAAATCTTCTTCGCTTTCTCCAAATCGTATCCCCGCTTCTCTAATTTCACGTTGGCGTAATGAACATTCGAAGAGAAAAGCGTATAGGCTGGTTGTTCAGTATCTTCAAATATTTGTTTACTGATGGTTTCTCTGTCAATCGCATGCCAAAACGCTTCGCGCACAGCCGTTTCATGTACAGGGCTATCGGTTTTGCTACTATTGGCGACAATTATGCCTGTGTTCATTGGTTGACTGCGAATCATTTGGTGTTCACCTGATTCAACGAACTGATTCATGGCTTTTACATCGAGGCTATTCGCGCCTCGATCATCCGTAAATACAAAGTTCACTTCGCCCTTTTGCAGGGCCAAGAAAGTAGTTTCTCCTGCGGGAAGTACTTTGGCTGTGATTTTCTTCACTTTGGGCGCGCTGCCCCAGTATTTTTCATTCGCTTCAAATACGGCATACTGATCGACTTTATGCTCACTGAGCTTATAGGGGCCTGTTCCGTTATAACCACTAACCCCATCTTTGGTTCCCCCGTTCACAAAATTTTGGGGCGAGATGAATACATACGGTCTTGTCATCGACAATTCGACCAGTGTCGGGTAATACGGTTCGGATAAGACCAGTTCCACCGTATATTCATCGAGTACATTGCAGTCCACGATCTTGGTGGAGAGCTTGATCCACGAATGCTTGGTTGCATTGCTTTGCACCGCTTCTATATTCTTTTTCACTGCTTCTGCATTAAATGGCTCTCCATCATGGAATGTCACGTTTTTTCTCAAATGAAACGTGTACGCTTTTCCATCGCCGGAAACTTCCCAAGATTCAGCCAACAACGGTTTGATCCCATCTTCCGTATTTTCTACTAACGATTCGTACACCATCCCTTGTGCTGGCATGGAGCCGGAATAAAAATGGGGGTTCATATCGTTAATATCTTTCGAAGTGGCATACACGATCTTTTTCTCTGTATCGATTGTCTCCGTTTTTGCCGTATCTCCGTTACTGCAGCCAACCAGCAGTACGATTGTGACCATGAAAGTCCTTACTAAATATCCCATTCTTCTTGTCATACCAATTCCTCCTGAAGATACGTGCTAGTACAGTTTCCTTGTTCCGATACCCTTGCCGATCTCACTGCCTATCATCTTCAAATCTTCCTCAAAGCTTTGCACCACGAATGCATCTGATAACCGTTCGTCCTTACGTGTTCGCGAAACTTCCGCAATTTTACGCTCGTACGTTTCAATGAATGTATCGATGGTAGGGCAACTGATATCTATGTATCTAGCAATGCCCTGAATGATTTTTATCCGATAGTAATCTTCCTTTGGCATGCGCGGGATATCCCAATACCCTTCTCTATTGATAAACATTTTCCGGATGGGGACAGCAGAAAAATCGAAGTATCTTCCATCTGAGTCTGGCTCCGAAAAAGGATCGATCAACAGGGAGGTATACCGAATGAACAATAAATACTCTTGATGAATGGTTTCAAAATGAACGAAGTTTTCGATATCATCACGTGATAGACACTCCAGCCTCACCGGATAGTTATCATCCGTCATGAACTTCAGCAAATTGACTCCTTTCATATTGAGCTTTTCCACCACATTTGTGATCTCTTTCCATTGGCTCAACATATCGCGAATGAGAGATTGTGTGATGGGGCCCTCTGGAAACATTTTGTATACGTACTTTTTGATTGGTTCCTCTCCAAATATCACGCGAAGCGAGAAATCATTCATAAACAATGGAGGATGCACATAGAGGGATATGTTTCTCGTTTCCGCCTCAATCGGAGAGTTCATGACTTCCAAATCAATACCTACTTGCTCATATAATTCACAAAGTCTTTTTACATTCTGGGATGGTGAGTGCGTCGAGCCAATGTATACTTTTTTCTTAACCCCAGTCGTAATCACACGATTGGAAGGCTTATCGTGGTACCAGCGTGTATCGCCAAGGTAAGTAGAAAAACTGATAATCTCCGCATCTGAATGAATCCTGTTTAGATAATGTTGTAGTAAACTGTTGGAGCCAAAGGTCGGGGAAACTAAAACCATGCACTTTATTTGCTGTAAAACAGGATCATTGATTTGTTGTAAAACCTCTATGTAAGCATCTGTAGTGACAGATAATAGGAAGGTATCCCATTCCCCTGTAACTGTCTCATATCCATGGAATACATGATCGATTTGGCATTCGCCTTCTATCTTTTGATGCTTTTCATTTTGAACATCTACGCGAATTTGCTGCCTATTTTGCTTAAGTTCCGTAAAAAACGATTCGGAACGAACAGACTCACGCCCAACGATCCCAATGTAGCAATCCCATTGTTTTTTTAGCAGGACAGCCAATTGAATGGAAGCTGGACCAGTTCCCAATAGCAAGATTCGTTTCATAGCACCCATAGAAACCTCCTTTTACAATCAGCATGCAGCCGATGCTTTTTTATATAAAGCGATATCAAACACATGGTCAGGACGCAAGATGGTTTCAATCAGCGTCCATTTCCGCTCATCTACCTCTCTCATGGGGTAGTTAAAAAGAGACTTCATTTGATTACCGTATCGGATTGCTACGATCACTTGTTCATTTGTCAATGGATGCAATTGTTCCAGCAGGTCATATTTATTTGAAACCGTCGAGCTAAAGATGATATGGGTTGCATCCTTCGTCACATCAAGTCGTTCCACAAACTCGTTCTCCAAGCGGATAGGCAATTCACTTCCCAGCCTTTCTACAACACTCCGCCCTAGCTTGATAGCCTCCTCATCAATGTCGATACCAACCACTTCCGCTCCAGTTCGCTTCGCAATCAACAATGGCGTCATGGGAAATGAGCCTGAGCCAACCATCAACACCTTTGAATCAACAGTAACTTGGAAACTCCCAAATTCTTCTTCAATGCATGATTCTATGTTTTGAAAGTAGTCGGTCTTGTCGGCAATCCCATCCAGCAGCTTCAGCGCACGATATTTCTCCATAATGGCAACGCAAGTCGCCGATGATTTCCTTACATCCTCCACAAGCTGACTTGACTGGCTTACGATTGACGATTCTAGATGCGCCCAGGCTTCTTTGTTTCTTCCATCCGTTATGAATGTAGAATACTCATCTATGATCTTCTCTAACTCTGAGCTGTGATCGATGGTGCCGTCATATTGATCTGCTAAATGGGTGAACCTTTCAAGAAATGTAGTCAAATGTTGTTGCAACTGTTCTGGTCTATTCATTCAGTTCTCCCCTTGCTAAATAAAGTACGAAACCTCAAACGGAATCTTGTATCTCGATGAATGCTTTTCCTCGTGCCACGATTCCGACTGCCCCCTCAATATGTAGGCTTGTTACTTCATGTCTTTGCCAATTGGCCGTTACATGAATCGTACCTCCCGGTTGCCTGATTGGAGTAGCGATATCGCCTTGCTTTTTCCAAGCCAGATAGGCTCCCAGTGAAGCAGTACCAGACCCACAGCCTCTTTCCCAGATCATGCTATCCAATGGCGGAACAAAGATAAGCGGAGCCATTTCATTCGAAGCAGGCTGATACAGTAGCACACCGATCAAATTCGCCCCTACAGTTACTCCAAGCAGCTTGGCTAAAGATTGCGCACGTTTTCTTACCGTCTCATTGAACTGGTCCACTTCAATCACGATGTGAAAGAAATCAGGATACCTCACAATCACCATGTTTATTTCGTCGCCATCATAGTGGATTGACTGCTGCTCGATCTTTTTAGGAAGCGGCATCGAAACTTGGCAGTAATATTCGTCTTCGATTCTTTTTACCCGACAAGCAACGAAATGATCTGTTCCCGAAGCTTCCAGAACAATTTTGGTCCAATCATTATGCTGTAGCCCATTTTCATGCGCAATGAACGTCGCTAATGCCATGCATGCATTTCCGCAAAACTCGCCCCCGGCCATTTGCAGATGGGCTGCCGCTCCATCATGATTCGGTTTTTCGATAAACCCCACTTGTTCAGCATGGACACTATCATAGGACATCATTTTTGAGGCGATGAGCGTATACTCTTCCGCTTGATGATTATTTTTCACAAGAATGGTCATATTTTGTGTGGGATTAAACTTTATAAAATCGATTTCCCGTTTCATCACAACCTACCCTCTTACCATATTTTTAATGAACAGCTAATTATTTCGCATTAAACGTAATCATTACGATTTGAGTTAGAAAAAAATAAACCGTAATGATTACGATTATTGACGAGTACATCATATCCACAATTTGGTTATCTGTCAACTGCCCACTTGTAATTCTTTATTCCTCTTCTCATTGTTCATTACCACGCTGAGTTGCTATAAGGTCAAAGATTCCTCAGATTTAGGTATTTGTTTTTTTACAAATATGCAAAAAGAATACCTTGACTTAACAATATGGAACATGTAATCTTTACCCGCACCAAAAACGGGATTATACACTACAGAAAGGTTGTATTGACTTCATGGAATTATCTCAAACTACTACCAAGAAACAGGCCAACAAGGAAAAGTCTTCTATCTCTTTGCTCTCTCTTACTGTGGGCTCTTTTGCCATTGGGATGACGGAATTTGTCATTATGGGTCTGCTCCCGAATGTTGCAGAGGATTTGGGAGTTAGTATCTCCTCTGCGGGTCAACTCATTACCATGTATGCTCTAGGGGTAGCAGTCGGTGCACCGATACTGACAGTCCTCACCCACCGAATTCCCCAAAAGAAGCTACTCTGTCTACTAATGGTTCTATTTATTCTCGGGAACGGAATCTCTGTTTTTGCTCCCAACTACGAAATACTGATGGGGGCACGCCTGATCACCGCTTTGACACACGGGACATTCTTTGGAGTTGGGGCTGTTGTAGCCTCTAGTCTAGTAAGTCCTGAAAAACGTGCAGCAGCCGTTTCCATTATGATGGCAGGCCTGACGATCGCCAATATTATTGGTGTACCTTTGGGGACTTTCATTGGTCAACACATGGGGTGGCGAGCCTCATTTGGCTCTATAGCAATCATGGGAGTAATAGCACTCATCGGAATACTCATTTTCGTCCCCAAAATGCGGCAAGAAAATACCGGGAGTATCACTGGGCAAATTACCGCTCTTCTCAAGCCCAAGCTCCTTCTGTACCTACTGATCGGAGCACTGGGCAACGCGGGTCTATTCACCGTATTTACGTACATTACGCCACTGCTGACGCAAATTACCGGTTTTGCTGAGTATCATGTAACGTGGATTCTTGTCCTCTTTGGCTGTGGAGTGACCATCGGAAATATCGTGGGCGGAAAGCTTGCGGATTGGAAGCTGATGCCCTCCATACTCGGACTTTACTTTACTATTTGCATCATTCTCACGCTCTTTACGTTTACCCTGTACAGTCCAATAGCTGCCGTATTGACTATTTTTCTATGGGGCGCTGCTTCTTTCGCTGTATTTCCAGGGCTGCAAGTGCGTGTGATGAATCTCGCACAGAATGCGCCAGCGCTTGCTTCTACCTCCAGTCATTCTGCCGGAAATCTAGGAAATGCAGCTGGTGCTTTCATTGGCGGATGGGTTATTACTCATCTTCATATTACCTCTCTCCCATGGGTCGGCGCTGTACTCGTAGCACTGGGGCTGATTTTGGGAATCGCATCCTATATGGCTGAACGCAAGCAGCAACAAAGTGAAAAAGGGTACTCAATTTGAGCACCCTTTTTCTTTTGCGCTGGTTAAGCCGTTCCGTACGGTTTTGCCAGGATTCGCTCCCACATCGGAATAAACAGCTTGATCAGCGGTCCGATCGCAAGGGCCGTCACAAAGGTTCCCACCGAAACGGGCCCACCAAGCAACAAGCCCAACACCATGACCGTGCACTCTATACCGATCCTGACTTTACCGATGCCCCATCCCATTCGCTCATGTAGCGCTAACATAAAACTGTCACGTGGACCGGCTCCTAATCGTGGAGAAATATACATGCCCGTGCCGACCGTATAGATGAGCAGACCGACAACAAACAAAATGGCTCGTTCTATAACGGTCTCTCCTGTAGGAATCCAGTTCAGCCACATGAATAAGTCAATAAACAGCCCGAAGAAAAACATGTTTAAAAACATACCCATGTTCGGCCGAATCTTGCCAATGATGTAGGAAGCGAGAATGATCAAGGCTCCCACGATCTGCGACCATATGCCGATGGTCAGTCCAAATGTCTTCTGTAATCCGATATGCAGTGTATCCCACGGTGCAACACCTAAATGAGCCTCAATCATCATGCCAATACCAAACGCCATGACCGCCAGTCCGATCATAAACACGCTGTATCGAACTGCAAGCGGATGAAGCAGTAACTTCCTCCACATGATTTTCTTCCCCTCTAAAAATTCTGACTTTTTCAGCGCAAGTAGGTGGAGATTTGGTGAATGGTACCTTATTGCGAACGATTTGAGTATTCAATAGGATCACCTTCCTATTTCGAAATGGGAAACATGATTTCCACGATAGTGCCCTTGTTAACCTCACTTGAGATGGTGATGGTACCTTGATGATCTTTCATTATTTTATTGCTGACAAGTAAGCCTAAGCCTGTACCTTTCTCTTTCGTGGTATAAAAAGGTTCGCCGAGTCTAGGTAGCAGCTCTTGGGAAATGCCACATCCATTGTCGGTAAATCGAATCAGCACTTGGTTATCACGTAGGCATGTGGTTTCTATGCTGATTTCGCCATTCGCCGTAATAGCATCCAGGGAATTCTTTAAAATATTGATAAAGACTTGTTTTACTTGATTTTCTTCTCCTTTGATCGCTATCGGTATATGGCTGAATATGGTGTTGATCGAAATGTTGTTTAGATTCGCTTCTGATTCGAGAAACTTTACCACACTTTCAATGAGAGGGTGTAAAAGAATCCGCTTCACATTCAGAGTTTGCGGTTTGGCCAATACAAGCAGCTCACTCACGATAAAGTTGATGCGATCTAGCTCGGACAACATAATGTCTGTAAAAATAACGCCCTCCGATAGCGTTGGCCGCAAGTACTGGATAAAGCCTTTCAATGACGTAAGAGGATTCCTTATTTCATGCGCGATACTTGCAGCCAATTCACCGATTACGGACAGCTTCTCTGTTTTGCGGAGAAGTTCTTCGTTCTGCTTCCTCTCCGTAATATCACGTGTAACGTTGATAAAGTATTGACTTTCGCCATCCGAGCTAAAAAAAGGCATTCCTTTCGATTCGAGGTAGATCCATTTCTCGTTTTCCACTCTGTATCGATACTCACATGTAATAGGTATATCGAATTGAAGCATAGTGGAAAATCGCTCAAAGACGAGTGATGCATCTTCTGGATGTATGTTTTCAATGATAATTTGGTTCGTACCTAATTTCTTCAGATGTGAAGGTGAACCATACGATACGTGACCGTTCTTATCAATCACGGATATGAAGTCTGCTGTGTGTTCGGCAATGAATCTATACTGTTCCTCGCTCTTGCGCAAAGCTTCTTCAGACTGTTTTCGCTCAGTGATACTGCGTGAAACGAATAGAAAGCTATCAACCTCTTTGTTCTCAGACATAATCGGAACACAACGCGACTCCCAGTACACCCACGATCCATTTTTATGACGTATTCTGATCTCCATTTGTACATTTTGGGGATTCGTGGAGAGTAAGGGACGCAGGTCTTTCACGATTTTCACATCATCGGGGTGAATGAGATCAAAACTATTCGTTTGCAGAAATTCATCCGGTGTGTATCCCAAATGGTGTTCGATAGAAGGAGATACAAAAAGATTATTCATGTCTACATCATGTTGACAAATAACATCGCTTGTATTTTCTACGAGGATACGGTACTTTGCCTCGCTTGTCACGAGAGCCTCTTCCGCCATTTTGCGGTCCGTAATATCCCTTGCGATAACTGAAGTGCCTACAATCGTTCCTTCTGTATCTCTTATAGGGGAAGCTGTTAGACCTACCTGCACGATCTGGCCATTTTTTCGTTGACGCATGGTCTCATAGCCCGTAATATTTTTCCCTTCATATTTAACCTCGTGGAAAATTTCCTTTGTCTCGTCAATAAGATCTTCAGGTACGAGACAGTACGGGTCATTCAGGAGGTCTTGATACGTCCAACCATAGATTTTTTCAAAAGCACTATTCACAAAAAGTATTTTACCATGCATGTCCCTAACTGAAATCGCGTCCATAGTCGTTTCAACAAGTGACTGAAGCAGCTCTTTCATGTTGAACTGTTCTTGTCTAAGGTCGATTCTCTGAGCTTCTTTATCCATATGTTTATACCTTCCTTAAACGAAGATTGTGAATAATGTTAATATTCTATGCCTGTTGAAAATATCCTTGAGAAAATATCTATCCCACTAAAAAAAACCGCCCCTTAAAAAGGAGCGGTATCGCATTTCAAACATGTAATTATCACTAATCCCGACGGTTTCACCTTCAGACGATGCGGCACCTTCTGAACTGCCAACGGAGCCATATGTACCAGGTTGCCGCAACAATCATAAACCTCTACTACTCTGTCAGGTAACTCTCTGTCTGCATCCAAAACCAGTTCGTGGTGTAACGTCCCGTTGATAATGAATAGCTTTTTATTGCCTGGCTCAACCACCTTCACGTATGGACTACCATAGACTGCCATGACTACTTTCGATAGATTCCGCGCGTGAACATTAGGATAGAGCAACTCGGGAGCTTCTGCGCGTAAGTCTCCAAATAAAAGGACATCTCTGTTTTCTCTCCAAAACTTCAACCAGAATTTTGTCATTTCGAAATGCTCCGGCGGCAATTTCTCGAAGCGCATCGAAAATTGTGGAACCGCAAACAAAACATTAATGAGCTGTAGAGCCGCATTTTCAACGTTATCTTCCGGGCTCCACATCAACATGTCTGAGTGAACAGCGGTGTTACCGGATAACAACCGCAAATCGATCGTCCCCACCCTATTGGTAACGGCATCATTCGGACAATCTGCAACCCGAAATATGTTCCCAAACCTTCTCATAAAGGGACCGATATACTTCTGACGAAATTCAATCATGACATCAGCTTTCTTGGCATGTAACCGCGCGAAGATTCCTTCAAGCAAGCATTCAACCGCTTCTTGAACGGAGTCAAAATCTCTTCTCCCATCATTTTTGAAAGCTTTTTCATTCGCTTTGTTCAAATCAAACTCATCTATAAAATCTAGCTTGAAGCCATCGACGCCCCATTCGTTCAGAGCAGTTTCATAAGTGGATATCAAGTATTCCCGAACGTCGGGATACCTTGGATCTAAAACACCTGCTTGCAGATGCTCTCGATACAATAGCATCTTATCTTTATAGGTATCCCACGCTTTCGAATGCAGACCGATAAAAGGCATACTGTACCACAGGATGTACTTCATTCCCATGGCCTGAACTCTTTGCACATGTTCTTTCATGTTGCCGATTTTTTGATGAGCGACCTCCCAATCCCCGCAATAGGCATATCCTCTTTGATTATCGGTTGTTTGCCATCCGTCATCCACGATTACGGTGTCACACCCGATCTCTTTTGCCATTCTACATTGTTCTTCGATCTCGTTATCAACGAGCTCTTGATGAAAAGAATACCATGTGGAATACATCGGGAATGTTGCCGCATCGGGTATCATGCATGGCCGATAGGCATCCATACTCTCGTACCAAGAGGATATGGCCTGAATCGCTTGTTCATAAGGAATGTCTCTTTGATCAATACGAATGGTTCCCTCATACCTTTTCATCGGTTTGGAAGGCTCTGAAAAAAGCGTGATTTGACAGCGAATCGTTCCGTCCTCTTCACGGATCCCCATGTTAAAAGTGACGGTCTCTATTGCATTGGAATAAGCAATGGCGAGGCGATTACGTCCATCCGAGCTGAGAAAGCAACCAACGGGCGCAACAACCGTTCCTTTGGAAGAGAAGCCTTTACCCCAATCGACTCCGAGACTTTTGCTGCGAAAACTGCCAGGATGCCAGTACGATTGTATATTGACCGCAGGGTAATGCCATTCGAGTTGAACCTGTGGGAATGAAATTTCCTCATCCGCTTCCATTCGGACATGTACATAGGAGATGCCGCCGTCAGTACGTTCGTTTTGCAATTTGACCCGAATTGCAGGGTCATGATATGCCTCTAAGTGATGAAGCATCGTTCCTCCTCCTTTTTATGATCAGTTTACTTGAATCCGGTAGTAGATGCTCCGTCCATGATGTATCGTTGTGCCAGGAAAAAAACAACGATGGGAGGAATGCAGATCAAGAGAGTCGTTGCCATGACGGATATGACATCCACATCAAACATCCCTTTAAACTGCATCAGGCCAAGCGTCAGCGTATATTTGCTTTGATCATTCAAGAAGATTAATGGGCCAAGGTAATCATTCCAGGAATTGATCATCTGATACACACCTCCCACTACGAGCACAGGAGACATCAACGGAAGAATGATCTTGAAGTAGATTTGCAGGGAGTTGGCGCCATCTATCCGTGCGGCATCTTCCAGTTCTTTTGGGATTGTCAACAGGTATTGTCTGAATAAAAAGATAAAAAAGGGGCTTCCAAACCACGTCGGGACAATCAAAGGCAGCAATGTATCGATCCAACCGAGTGCATTAAACTCAATGTACTGAGGAATAGCGGTCACATCCCAGGGAATCATCATGGATGCCAAAAGAATCATGAATAACGTATCTCTCCCCTTGAAGTCAAATCTAGCAAACCCATAAGCAACAAGGGATGAAGCGAGTAACTGTCCGATCACGCCAAGCCCTGTCACGAGCACGGAGTTGAGCAAAAAAGTCGTAAACGGCAGCTTGTTCCACGCCTTCAGGAAATTGCTGAAATGAAATTCGGAAGGAATCCATACGGGCGGATAAACAAACGCTTCTTCGGGTGACTTCACAGCCGTCAAAAACATCCAGATAAATGGAGCAAGGAATAAAAAGCTAAAAAAAAATAATACGGAATGAATCATCAGTTTATAAACACGATTGGGTTGAATCATCGTACCTCCCCCTACGTTCGTTTATTTCTTCCCTTTCCTTTCATTTTCGTAATACACCCAGGTTTTCGATGTTTTGAACAAAACGAAGGTCAGTGACAAAATAATCAGAAACATAAACCAGGCATTTGCCGCTGAGTACCCCATCTTAAAATAGCGGAATGCATTCTCATAGACGTACATGGCGTAAAAATAGGTCGACCGCAACGGCCCGCCTTTGGTGATGACCAAAGCAAACGTTAGCTGCTGAAATGCGCTGATGACCGCAGTGATCAGATTAAACAACATGGTTGGGCTGAGCATGGGCAGTGTGATGGAGAAGAATTTGGAAAAGACTCCAGCGCCGTCTATTTCTGCTGCTTCATACAATTCTTTGGGGATGTTTTTTAGTCCAGATAGAAAAACCAGCATCATGACACCTTGCCCCCATAATCCCGCAAAGACAATGGCAAAGAGTGACCACTCCGGATCGCTTAACCAACGCGGACCTTCAATGCCGATCCATGACAAAAAATAATTCAGAAGGCCGTATTCTCCGTCATAGACCCAGGCCCAGATAAGCGACAGCGAAACTCCTGCAATTACGGTCGGCAGATAGAAGATCGTTCGATACCAGGTGGAGCCACCGACATTCTGATGTAAAAGTAGGGCAAGCAGCAAGGATATGAAGATATTTAACGGAACCAGGATTGCAGCAAACTTGAAGGTAACCCCTAAGGACTCCCAGAAAATCGGGTCATTCGTAAACATCTGCACGTAATTATCAAAGCCAATAAACTGCGGAGTACCGACTATCGGATAATCAAAGAAACTGATGGCAAGCGAAAAGAAAAGAGGTCCCAGTGTAAAAGCAACGAAGCCAATGATCCAAGGTGAAATGAAAAGGTAGGGTGTGAGATTCCCCCGCCTATTCTTTTGTGATATAGCACCCTTTTCAATTTGTTCTCTCTTCTCTCTCGTCTGAATATTGGTCGAAATCATCTTGCAGAATCGCCCCTTTGTTACTTCGTTTCAACAAACTGATTCGAAACATTCACCGCTTCATCCAAGGCGTGATCTGCTTGGGCTTTTCCGAGTAAAACAGATGAGATGGCATAATCCAGATTTTTATCAATTTCGTTCCATTTTGAATTCAGGAGGAAAACTGGTACCTCATCGGCTTTCTCTAGCATGGAATAAAAGGGTTTACGCAATGGGTCTTCCGCTACTTTTGTTTCCTTGGCGACACTTTTTAGTGCTGGCATGTCACCCTTGCGTATTTTGGCTCCCTCTGCAGAGACAAAAAATTTGACGAACTCCCACGCAATTTCCCGTTGCTTGGTATCCTTTGCAATGGATACTCCCGCCGTATGAATTACACCTTTTACTGGCTTTTCTGGAAAGGCTGGCAATTCCACCGTACCAAAATCGAGTCCTGCTTCTTTAAATCCTTCCAATGGCCAAACCCCGTTTTCGATCATGGCGATTTTGCCTGACTTAAAGCTCTCGGTGTATCTGTCGCTCTCCACTACGATGGCACTTCCATCTTTGATCAGATCGCTAAAGATGGAGATCGCTTCTTTTGTTTCTTGGCTGTTCATGAACCCTTCCAGCTTCTTCCCATCCGGACTGATGAAATTGCTACCATTGCTCCATACGAACTCTTGGAAGGCATAAGAATTATCTTTTTGCTTCAAAACAAATCCGTATTGTTTTTTGGCCGGATTGGACATCTGTTTGGCTGCGGAACGAAAATCATCCCATGTCCATCCTTCTGTTGGATAAGGAACGCCAGCTTCATCGAAAAGTCTTTTATTGTAGTAAATGACACGGGTGACAAAGCCAACAGGTAATCCGTACGAGCTCCCTTCAAACTTGTGGTAGTTAAAGATGTTTTCATAGAAGTCTTCCGTGATGGACTTAGCCGCCGTATCCTTTGAGAGTAAATCATCCAAGGGCAGCAGCGACTGATAATAGTTAGGATAATTCCACATATACATCACATCGGGCGGGTTCTTGGTACCAAAGGAGGCGGCAATTTTATCATCATAGCCTTCCGCATAGGATTCCACTTGGATTTTGACATGGGGGTTTTTCTGTTCAAACAGCTTCGCAATTTCTTGTTCATACTTCAAGCTCTCCCCTGTGTCCCAGGTAGCGAAGCGAAGCGTAACCTGATCCGACGAAGGTGAAGCCATTTCATTGCTGCAAGCGGATACAAAAAATGAGGAAAGTAATAGCACGCAAATGATGGTAGGTACAAATTTCTTCATGTAGTCTCCTCCTCGAGAAAAATATTGTTGCGTTTAATATGTAGTGAATTTTCTGATAAAATGTGTTAGTTTTATATTAAATCCAGCTCCAGCGGCTATCAATCGTAATAAAGTGCGATCGGAGGGTAATATATTGTTGTATTTAATCAGTAAGAAAAACAACTATGGAAGCTACGGATTTCGTTTTCAGGACGATTCTCGAAATGAAACAGCGAATATATGGTCGATTGGATGGCAAAGGCAGACTTCTGCCAGTTACGATTGGGATGGCTTAAATCGAAGCGATGTCGGGACATATGTCTTTCAATACACCATTTCGGGGAGCGGACGCCTGGATATCGGGGAAAAATCATACCCATTACGGGCAGGAAAAACCTTTGTGGTGGAAATACCTAGCTGTCATCGGTACTATTTTTCCGGAGAAAGTGATCACTGGGAATTTGTTTACATCACGCTTGTTGGCAGCCAAGCTACTGAATGCTGGAAGTACATACAAGCGAACGGGGGGCCTGTCTTAACGATTCCACCAGAAGCGAAGCTCATCCAGCTTTTGCTCAAGATTTATCAGGAAGTTTGTGAAAAACGAGTGACTGATCTTTACTGTTCTTCAGCAAAAGCGTACGAGTTCGTGATGGAGTGCTATCGGTTTATGAAAAACATAGATAATCCGAGCAAGCAGGTACCGGATCGGATTTCGGAAGCCGTTTGTTTTATCCAAGCTCATTACAAGGAAACCATATCGCTGGAAGATATCGCTAACGCGGCAGGATTATCCAGATACTACCTCATCAATCTGTTTCGCGAATATTTGAATACGACTCCCCTCCAATACATCACCAAGCTTCGGATTGAAAAAGCAATGGATTTGCTAACCCAAACGAACCTCTCCGTCAATGACATTGCTCTAGCAATCGGATACGCAAATGCCAACTATTTCAACAAAGTGTTCAAAAAGCTCATTGGGACATCCCCCGGTCAATTTCGAGAATGCAAAAACACCTTGCCGACCGCACATATTCTGATCGAGTAAGAGAACAGGAAGAAACCCGACAAGAAAGCTGTCGGGTTGTATTTGCCTCGTTATGAAAATTGCGGGAGCCAATCTCCGTGGGCTTCGATTAAATCATCACATAAAGACACAATGTCATCGATGGATAATTCTGAAGCTGTGTGAGGATCGAGCAGTGCCGCATGGTAAATGTTCTCCTTTTTCCTTGTGATCGCTGCTTCGATAGTTAGAAGTTGCGTATTAATATTCGTGCGATTGAGAGCGGCCAACTGCTCAGGAAGTTCCCCAACATACGTGGGGGTAACACCGTTTCGATCTACCAGGCAAGGTACTTCTACACAAGCCTTTTCCGGAAGATTGCTAATGAGTCCCCCAGTATTCAAAACATTACCACCAATCGTAAATGGCGTGTTGGTTTCCATTGCTTCCATGATGTAAGATGCGTATTCTAGGGTGCGAGTATGACTGATTTGCTTGTTGTTCACCAAGTCTTCCCGCATGGCTGCCCATTTGTTTATTTGTTCTACGCAGCGTCTCGGATATTCGTCCAATGGAATATGAAAGCGTTCGATCAGCTCTGGATATCTGCCTTTAATAAAGTAAGGGTGGTACTCCGCATTATGTTCGGAGGATTCTGTCACATAGTAACCAAAGCGAAGCATGAGCTCAAATCGAACCATATCATCGTGTCCCGCCTTTTGTTTTTCCGCTGCACGCCGTTTTATCTCTGGATACAGGTCTACCCCATCTCGTGTGATCCCCAGCAACCATGCCATATGGTTGATCCCCGCAATTTTATATTGAAGATGGTCTGTCTCCATTCCAAGAGACTTTAGCAAATAAGGCGCGCATACTTGGACACTATGGCAAAGACCGACTGCTTTGATCCCGCCAAAACGAAGCAACGTACCCGTCAAAGCAGCCATGGGATTCGTATAGTTGAGAAACCAGGCATTCGGGCAAACTTCCTCTATATCACGTGCAAAATCAAGTAATACCGGGATTGTTCTTAAATTTCTGAATATACCACCTATACCCACGGTGTCTGCGATCGTTTGCTGTAGACCATAACGTTTGGGGATTTCGAAGTCGGTAATGGTACAGGGGTCATAACCACCGATCTGTACGGCGTTTATTACGTATTTTGCTCCACGCAATGCTTCCTTTCGGTCGGTATAGGCTTTGACCGTCACCCTTCTACCTGTACTTTCCTTCAAATTGTTCAACATACTCTCAGAGTCTTTGAGCCTTTGGGGATCAATATCATACAGAGCAAACTCTGAACCTTCTAACGCAGAAACATGCATGCAGTCTCCTAACACATTCTTGGCAAATACAGTACTTCCCGCTCCTAAAAAAGTGATTTTGGGCATGACTACCCTCCTATCGGATTTGCAATGCAAAATATTGCGATTTATAAAACAGAATGATTTGTACATTCTTAGCGTAATGGAGCGAAATGTCACCAGCAAGGGTAAAAAAACCGTATCCAATGATAAAAAATTGCTGTATATATTCCAGTTCTAGACCAGGGAATAAGAAAAAGCTCGATTCATTGATCATTTGGTAAAGCGTGCTCGCCATACCTTCCCCTATCTTTTTGAGTCGTTGCCTCAAAGTGGATACAGGTCGGATTATGTAAGACAAGCTGGAGTCCAAACAGAAAAACCACCTGACCATTTCTAGAGGTGGTTTCTGTGATGTCTGGCACCATTTCCTAACGATTCGATTCCTTATTGAGGGCTATGCTCAGAAGCCATGGCACTGGCTTTCGTCTCATGAACGGTGCCAAATGGATGATGAGGTGGCGCGTAGATGGAATATACTTTAAGCGGCGTATTACCCGTATTGATCACATTGTGCCATTTGCCCGCAGGGACCATGATCGCATCGTTATCATTTACTCTTTGTTCAAAATCTAAATGATCTTGTCTATCCCCCATCCGAACAAGTCCTTGACCTTCTTCTACTCGGATGAATTGATCCGTATTCGGATGATTTTCTAAACCGATGTCGTCTCCAACATTTATACTCATCAGCGTCACCTGCAGGTGCTTCCCTGTCCATAATGCCGTACGGAATGTGTTGTTTTGCTTTGTCGCTTGCTCAATATTCACGACAAATGGTTTTGGTCCATAATCTCTCAATTCGATAGTATTCTGATCACGATTCCAGTATCTATTCCCATTCGCATGGCTCCAGCTGTAATAATGAGGACTCCAACCATAGTGAAAATGGTTGTTATTCCAGCCGGCAAGAACAGGATAATACCATTGATAGTAATGGTAAGAGTTGTTGTACATCTCATTCTCCTCTCCAGTGTAAAGGATTTACCCTTTAGCCTATGTGGCTACCTAATGACAGGTAACTATTCTGAAGAGCAAATATTTATATACCTGTAGTTATGATTGGTTGCCGGTCATCCTTTCACGGGTATCAATTTCTACGCCGGATAATCGTTTGGTAAAGGTCGCTCGCCAATTTGAGGACAGCTCCTCTACTTCCAACAGTTTTTTCATGCCATCGATATTGTCTTTCTCTTGATGCATGATTCGGTTTGCATAGGAGACCGTTATCGCTCTTGGATGACAAGAGAGTCTGATCAATCCATCCGTATGAGATACAAGCCCTTCTTTTAGCACGCGAAAATAAAAGCCAGTATAGCCGGTCTCTTGGACCTTAACCAACATTTCAGGTACACCGTAACGCACAGACAATTTGTAACAGGGTTGTCTCGGTTGACTAACCTGTACGATTGCTTCCCCTAGCTGAAAGGTATCACCGATGCATACGTCCGTCTCAACTAATCCCCGAATCGTCAGATTTTCTCCGAAGGCACCGATTGCCAGCTCTCTCTGTAATTCAGCTTCCCAGAATGGGTAGTGTTCATACGGATAGACGCATACAGCCTTCTCCTTGCCCCCGTGGTGGACCAGATCTGCCTGTCCATCTCCCTCGAAATTTAAAAAGGATAGATAAAGAGCTTTTGTTGCAGGGCTTTTGAAGATTCCGGTAGAAACCTCTTTGTTTTGATACTGTACTTGTTTGGGTTTACCTACATTCAGTGAAATGATTTCGATATTCACAAACGATCACCTCATTCTTTTATGGAAATGCGCAATGCGCACTACATTCATACAAATTCATAATAATTTGTTCTATAATGATAGGAAAAACCTATTGTTCGAGCATAAATATCCGGAGGGATGGTCGTTGGAGCTCAAGCAATTAGAGTACTTTATGGCACTGTGCCAGGAGTTGAATTTTACTCGCGCAGCCGAGAAATTGGGTATTGCGCAGCCTTCACTCAGTCAGCAAATCCGTCTGCTTGAGCATGAAATCGGTATGCCCTTGTTTGATCGCGTCGGCAAACGAACGGTTATGACGGAAGCAGGAAAAACATTGCTTCACCATAGCTATAATGTGTTTCATGAGTTGTCACAGGCACGTGCAGCGATTAGTGAGCTGCAAGGCTTAAGCAGAGGCGCATTAAAAATTGGCGTACTGCTAACGGTAGTCAATTACTTGCTCCCGCCTACTGTTATCGAGTTTCACCAGCGTTATCCGAAGGTTGAATTGTCTATTTTCGGGTTGAGAACCGGTGATATTTACGAAGGACTTCTGAAAAACGAACTCGATCTCGGTATTGTTTTTTTGCCTATGGAGCATGACGACCTGGAAACCATTCCGCTCTATACAGAAAATCTGGCATTAGGAGTACCGGTGGATCATCCGATCGCGAAGGAACCGTTTGTTTCACTTGCGATTTTGAAAGAAACCCCCTCCATTTTATTGCCCAACACGTACTTTTTGCGTCAGTTGATTGATGAAAAGTGTCAGGAGCTGGGCTTCTCGGCACAACCTGTTTTGGAGATGACCACAATGGAATCGATTACGAATATGGTCGGACAAGGTGTCGGTGTCACGGTACTTTCGAAAGGCTACCTCGACTATATCGATGATAAACGGATTCGCACGATTCCGATCCAACAGCCCACTATCACGGCGCAAATCGGTATCGTATACCGGAAAAACAAGTATTTGTGTGCAGCAAGCCGAGTCTTTATGGAGCAGTTAATTGCCACGGTAAAACGCGATGATGTTCGATGATGCGAGAGTCAAGATCAGTTTATGACGAGGCAAATCATTGTTCAATAGCAGCGTTGTTATCATTTCGATAGGTATTGCCTATCATTATTTAGTCATTCCCGGTGGAAATATGCTCGGGGCATTCTTTCAAGGATGCTTCATGCGTGAGATACTTTTCAATGAACGAGCAATAATGAGGTGTATGGGAATCACCTGTATTTGGCCGAAAATGAATGCAGCCTAAACAGGGCTCCGCTACAACCAAATGACCACGTCTTTGCATCGCTGTTATCACGGAGCCGAGCCCGATCTCGAAATCTTCCAGTATCTCATCTGGAATAGAATGAAGGGCTTCCTCCAGTGTATGCCCCCATTTTTCAAGATTCGATGCAGCTTCGTCCCCTTTTGCAGTCAGTTGAAGCAGGGTCACTCGTCGATCTTCTTTTTTAGGTACTTTCGTCATGTGTCCTTTCGTTACGAGTCCATTGATAATCTTTACGGCTGTCACATGCGTCGTTCCGATTGCCTTGGCAAAGTTACCAATGGAAGCCACGTCGCTTCTCGTGTACAAAGTGAACAGTAACGCCTGAATTTGTACGGGTGACAATCCCTGTTCATCACTCTCTGCCTGGGTCACCTTTTTTATCGCCTGGGACATACGAAATAGCGCCATCATGATACGAGCTGAGCGATTTTCCTTACGTTGTTGGGGATCAAACATCATGAGCTTATCTTACCTTCCATGTTCCATTCTTCTATCCATTGTAAATGCCAAACATGGTCGTGTAAAAGCATAGGAAAAAGGAGGCGCCTATAAAGCACCTCCTTTTCTCATTTAGCCTTTTTTCACATCTTCCAAGCTTGCCCCAAAGTTAATGTGGTAGACGTTTCCGCCAATCACGAGAGCAGGTACTGATTGAATACCAGCCTTCTCTGCTTCCTCAATACGATTCCGCTCTGTACCAAGGTGGACAATTTCGATATCGATCTTTGTTTGATCCAGGTAATCAAGGACGACTTGCTCCGCATCAACACATACTGGGCAACCTGCGTGATAAAAAATAGCTTTTAACATTTGGAATCAGCTCCTATCGATTTTATGTAGCATTGCTACGTATTTGATTATAGGTGCGACCATCTTTCGGAACAATTACAAATTCCCTATGATTATCATAGGGAATCACGATGAATGAAGCCTTTGAACGCTTCACAAATTCTGATGCAATCCTTCGCCTCCTCTACATTCCTAGTGACAACTGTACAAGAGAAATCCATGTCATCTGAACAAACCAAAACAGGAAGAGCTACATTTGTAAAAGAAAGTAATTCAAGGACTTTTTGCTGATCCCGATTATCAAAAAGCCCGATAGGTGGAACTAATAATTCAAAGGAACGACTCTGAGTATTTTGATTCAAATAGTCATCCAAAGTGATGTCTTTGATCATAATGACATACTGGGGATGCTGAAAACCCTTGAGAAACGAAGGCTCTGGAATGCACGCCCGCTCTGACCTGTTTTTTGGAAAAAGCTCACAGAGCCCCATGGTTAATCATTCGTGTCGTCAATCCATTCCCGCTTTTTTCAACATAACATGAACAATCAAGCCTCTTTCCGTGGAAGGAGCAATAGAAATGCTACCCTCGTGATCTGCGACAATCGCTTGGGCGATGGCCAGACCGATCCCGCTACCTCCCCTTTTTCGCGTGCGGGATTTGTCCACGCGATAAAATCGCTTAAAAAGGTGGGGAATCTCTTTTGCTTGAATACCGATCCCTGTATCCTCTACCACAATATGCACAACTTCTTCATCCCCATATGCTCGTACCTTCACTTGTCCTTCATCTGTGTATTTCCGTGCATTGTCCAAAAGAATGTCCAATAACTGTCGAATCCGCTCCCGATCCATCAAAAGGACAAGAGCTTCTTCCCATTCAAAAAGTAGCTTAATTTGTGGAGGGAAAATGGGTACCCACGCTTGCTTTACTTCAAGGAGCAGAGGGGTCAATGGCTGAACGACTTTCGCTGATCCTAGTTGAGAGGTATGCTGCAATTTGGCTAGCGCCAACAGGTCATCAATGAGTTTGAAAAGTCGTTTACACTCCTGTTGAACAGCTGCGAGTGCTTCGTCCCTTACTTCTGGCTTGTGCTGCCCCCATCTTTGCAGAAGATTTACATACCCTTCAATAATCGAGAGCGGTGTTCGCAACTCGTGAGATGCATCTGTGACGAATCGTTGCTGATAGACCATTGCTTCTTCCATACGATCTAACAACAGATTAAAGGCATGGATCAGCTCGTAGATTTCAGTCTCTACGCGATGATGGTGAATTCGTTGGGAGAGCCGTTGAGGGAAAATGGAATGGATTTGCTGGATAAGATGATCGAGAGGCTTAAGTCCCCAGTTACTCAACCAATAGCCTCCAATCGCCGAAAGAAGCAAGGTAAAAAAGGAAGAGAGAAAAAGAATCGTGAGCAAGATGGAAAAATACCATTCAAGCGCTTCTGTCGTAGTAGATATTTGCACAAACAAAAGCTCGGATGTGAACGGCAGCTGCACAGGTTCTTTTGCGACCAAGGTTCTTACATAATAGTCTTCCGGCTCTTTTGTCCAATTGGCTCCCTGTATCGAAGCGATTTCCTTGCCGTTTTGGTCGCTAATGTTTATGAATTGATTGACGTCAGCGTAATTCGTTAACAAACGCGTCAAATAGGTAATCGTCAGCGATGCTTCTTCGGTGATTTCCGTTTTCAAATCGGCTGCGATGGCGGTTGCCTTCTGATTGAGTAATTTTTGCTCATGTTGATGGACGAGATTAGAGGTGCTGAAAAAAATAAATATGGACAAAAAGAGAAGCAAGACCAGCATGCCAGAGCTAAAAAACAGCGTGAGTCTCCATTTGAGTGAGTATCTGCGATGTGTAAGCACTGCGTTCTCCTTTTAATCTCGTAGTGTATATCCAATTCCTCGCACGGTATGAATCAGTTTGACGGATGGATCACTTTCAATCTTGTTCCGTAAATACCGAATATACACATCCACGATGTTGGTATTCCCCATAAAGTCAAAACCCCAAACGACTGTAAGAATTTGCTCTCGCGAGACTGCTTGCTCCTTGTTTTGAACCAGATAATAAAGCAAATCAAACTCGCGTGGTGTCAACATGATTTCCTCTTCATCGAGGAACACTCGCCGCGCGTTGGGCTGGATACGCAATCGGCCAACCACTATCTCTTGATTCGCTTTTGATTCCCGCTGACGCAATAAGGCTCGAATCCGGGCAAATAACTCCTCGATGGCAAACGGCTTCGCCAGGTAATCATTGGCCCCACTGTCTAATCCCGTCACGATATCCGGAACCTCTCCACGAGCCGTGATCATGATAATGGGGACATCTTTGGTTTCCCGAATTCGTCGGCATAATTCTATCCCCGATAATTCGGGCAGCATGACATCCAGCAGGATGAGGTCGTACTCAATCGTTAGTGCCTTTTCTAATCCGGAAAGCCCGTCGTATTCAATATCCGTCGAAAATCCTTCATTCTCCAACTCCAACTGTAAGTATCTTGCCAAGTTATGCTCATCTTCCACGAGCAGCAAATAGCCTTTTCCATCTGGCGTAGGCATGCATATCATCTCCGTTTGAATATCTTACCAACAGTTTTCTCAGAAAACTCTCATGAAATTCTACCGGGAATCTTAGTTTTGTCCTGTACGATAAGAGCGTGGATGAGAAACACACAACAACATCAACGATTCAGAAGGAGGAACATCATGACAAAGCGAAACTGGAAAGGTACAACTACTACGGTCGTAGCTATTTTAATGGGAACTTCTCTTCTCATGAACGGACAAGCCTACGCGGCTTCTGAGACTAGTCTCACCTCCACAACTACTCATAATCAGGATAAACAGCAGGATCAGCATAAGAATGATCAGAGCCTGCAACAGAATATCGAAGAATCCGTTGCAGATCAGGGCAATGAACAGGCTGTTTTTGAACAATTTGATCAAATGGTGCAAGATGGTACGAATAATGACATGACAGCCAATGAGGAAAGTACTAATGATGGTAGTCAGAATAAACAGATAGATAGTAAATCGGCTTCCTCTTCCGACATTGCCGATCAGGTCATTTCAGAAGGATTGAAGTATAAAGGCGTACCTTATAAATTTGGTTCTAGCAAAAAAACGACGCGTACATTTGATTGCTCTTCCTTTACACAGCGAGTGTTTAAAGAGGTCGGAGTAAGTCTGCCGCGAGACTCACGTCAACAGTCCAAAGTCGGTCAAAAAGTCTCGAAGGGTCAACTGAAAAAAGGAGATCTCGTTTTCTTCCGCAGCTACGGCAGCTCGTCTTCTCGGATTACCCATGTTGCCATTTACGCTGGAGACAATAAGCTGCTGCATACGTACGGTAAGCCGGGAGTTACGACAACCAAATTCAAAGGGACTTCCTGGGAAAAACGCTTTGAGCTTGGAAGACGTGTAATTTAATCATCTTCTTGGGCGCAACAAAAAAGGCTGCTGAGAGCTTCAGCAGTCTTTTTTCATATCTCTTCAAAACTAGCGGCCTGATTCGCTCTCTGCAAACTACAAAAACTCTGTCACAATGACACCTCCCTGATTGTCACCAGAAAGCACATACTTCCCATTGGTAGGTACTTGAATCATGATGGTAGTCGCCACTGGATAATAATAAATTTTGTAGTCGCCACCATTTATCGTCCCTGACATTTCCTTTGCCTCTCGCAAGTAATTCACGTACTCCTCCAAGGATAATTGACGCTCTTGCATAATGGCGCTGTGCGGCAAACCTACAAATCGGTAATGCATAGGATTGTAAGGGATGCCAGTGATTGAGACTTTTTCCTTTGGATAGCGAAGAATGAACCCGTATTTCCAAGCGTTTTCTTGTAGCCACTTCCCTTCTGGGGATTGGTCGATTTTCATTTGTGTGGATGCAACGTCCAAAGCTGTGCCCAGATAATGTTCGCTAAAATAATCTGGCAATGCTTCGTCTTCATGTCCCTTCTCATCAGCCAGTTTTCCCGGTTTTTCCAAACTTCGATAGCCTCTTTTGATCATAAAATGCGCTACATTATCACTGCTTGCTGCATGGACCATCTCGTTGAACGCCTCCGCTGCGTTCTCAGACAATTCAATGGAATTGTCTTGCAAGCGATAGCCCTCCACTAAATATTTGTGCGAAGACAGATGGATCACATCGGATGGCACCGCCTCTGAATGGATCGGATGCTTCTTGTTGACCAATAACAGATCGCCCTGATAAATCTGGTCTTGTTCAACGCGAATCTCTTTGTATTTCGGGAAAGCTGTAGCATTCGGCTGTTTTTGCCATACATCCTCTACAAGAGGTTGCAAAAATGAATAGGCCAGTAGCAATAAAAGGATACTTAGTAAGAGAAATCGCTTTTTCATTTCCATTTCCTCCATGTTTCAAACACACGTTATTCTTTTTCAATATGATGATATTAGGCAATGATAAATGAAATCGTGGGCAAAAGATAAAATTTTTCTTAAATCATTTTGTTGTAAACAAACAGAAAATTTTCGCAGTGGTTCTTTGTAAATTGATAGGAGTACGAAAGAAAGCTGAAACGTTATCATTTGTTCCTCGTCAAATGGAGTGAAACTTCAAAAATTGACGAGGTGGCTACCATGAATATCAGAACAAATATGATGTCTCTTTCCATCCTTGCTGTTTTAACTGTATCATTCGCCCAACCAAGCTTTGCTGCAACGACTCCTTTTACGGATCTTGCCCAATCGGGAGCGAAAGATAAAATTCTTGCCTTACAGCAACAAGGTGTGATAAAAGGCGTAGAGGATAGCAAATTTGCACCTAACGAAACGATAACGGCTGCTCAAGGTATTCAACTGATTGTAAATGCCTTTGATTTGAGTCTGGCAGAGATCCGTTTTGTAAAGGCTCCACAAGCTACTGACTTTTTTTCCAAAGCAGATAACGATGCTTGGTATGCAGAGAGTCTGATCATAGCGGCTGCGAACGGTTTGGAGTTACCAGCTGATCTCGATCCGAATGCTAAATGGACCAAAGAGCAGTTCATTCACCAGTTAATGAGAATCATGGAGACCAAGGGCAATCTTCCGATGATCAAACTAGTACCAGTAGAAATCCGAGATGACCATGAACTCACCGTGGATTACCAAGGCTCCATTCAACGAGCTTTGGCAAGAGATATTATCGAATTGGACAAGGAAAACAAGCTCCATCCGCAAAAGCCCGTCACGCGTGAAGAAGCAGCCGAAATGATATATAATGCCCTTGCGTATTTGAAAAGCCATAAGCCACTGAACTAAAACGAAAAAAATGCAGCGATCCTCGTGATAAGGGGGCTGCATTTTTGGTTTACTTAACCAGTAATCATCTGATTCACTTGCCCGGTTATCAACAGCATGGCTTGCAAGACGGGCATCATGCTAACAAGATCAGCCGAATGGAAGCGTACCGTTCGTCCTTCAATGAGTTCAATTCCTGGCATCCAGCTGACTGCTGTGGCAAATTGTGATTTCGTAAACTCGACTTCTATCGTATTCTCTGCTCTTTGCTCGAGCGGTTTAACTGTACTGCGATGGAGCAATGCTTCTTTTGCTTGCTGACGGATTAGCTCTCTCGCACGAACGGGATGCATCGCTTGCGACGAGAGTCCCGTTATCCCTGTTTTCACAGCGACCGTAAAGACTCCAGGGATATCTTCTTCGACCTCTTTGGCCGTCTGGGAATCTCCGGTAACGAGTACGACAGGGACACCAAAGGCTCCCGCGATTGCTGCATTTAAACCTGCTTCGCCCACCTCTTTGCCATTTAAGATCAGCCGATGGATAGCTAGGCCAGACAATGTATGATTGAGTACCGCATCTCCTGTTCCCGCTTTTCCATGATAACCGATGAAAAATGCGGCATCGCAGCTACTGTCGATCCCCTGCATCATACAGAGAGGCTTGAAAAAACCACGGATGACATCTGCCTGGGGATGCAATTCTTCCAGAATGATATTGTTCATCGGTCCATGAGACTCATTGACGATAATTTCGGTAGCTCCTGCTTCCAGTGCACCCTCAATCGCCGCATTTACATCTTGTGTCAGTAGTCTTCTCCCCGCTTCGTAATGTCTGCGACCGGGGATAACATCCTCCCATTCGCTTAGTCCAGAGATCCCTTCCATGTCCAACGAAATAAACACCTTCATGCGAAACTGCCTCCCTATTTTAGATTAGACTGCTTTCGACATTTGGCGCGACCCAAACGCCAAGCGCTTGATCTCACCGTCTGGATGGCGAATAAAGCGGATGAGTGAATCGATGTTGTGGCGTGTGAACAAAAACGTATCTTCGCCAACGGAACGCAGTGGGAACACATCACTGCCTAAAACGAGTACGAGCTGTCTCTGTGTTTCATCGAATTTAATCTCTACTACGTCACCTTCTCCGGATTTATATGTACCGGGGCATTGCTGCAAGTAAGCAAGCGGCACTTCCCATTCGGAAAACGTGGCGAACTGCGTCTCGAGCGGGCGACCGAACATGCTGTTCAACAAACCTAATGTCAGATTGGAAATGGGGGCATCATCCATGTTGGTCAAAAGAATGCCAGTTACTCCCGCCTCTGGGACGATGAACATTTGCGCGGTCATCCCTTTTAAGCCGCCAGTATGGGTAAGTAAGGTGTACTCTTCGGAAAAAGGAAACACGCCAAGTCCGTAACCATAGCTGCGGCTCAAATCAATACGGACATGAGGGGTAGTCATTTGTGAGGCGCTATCTTCCGAGACGATTCTCGCTCCATTTGAAAGCCCGCCTGTCCGATAAACATCCGCATACAGAAGCATGTCACGAGCGGACGATTTGAGGAAGCCTGCTGCACGCATGGAGGGAGCATCCCACCAACCAGGGGCACGTACTACTTCACGAACACCATCATTCATTCGAGGTGTGTACAGCATGGTAGTATTGTCGTCCTCGCCTAATTCCTCCACATGAAAAACCGTGCGTTCCATACCAAGTGGCTGTAAAATATGCTCTTGGACATAGGCTTCGTATGTTTTGCCGCTGGCCCGCTCAATAATCGCCCCAAGCAAGCCAAAAGCTTCGTTCGAATAGCTGAATTCTGTCCCAGCAGGTCCCAACAATTCAAAGGGCAGCTTCTCTATATATGCCATGAGGTCTTCGAAGGTATCGATTGGGTGTTTACAGTGCGCTTCAAAATGTTGGAGTAATTCTTCTGCTGTCGGATCGGCTTGTAAACTGGGTAGCATTGCGGGAACGAGAGCTGGAAGTGGTGGAAATCCGAGGGTATGTGTCATGAAATGATGAATGCTGATGCTCTTCGTTTGTGCTTCGTTCGGTGTGCGAAACTCAGGTAAATAGGTGATAACCGGATCATGCACGGAAAGCTTTCCTTCTTCCTGAAGCTGCATGATCGCCATGCATGTAAACGATTTCGTAATCGATCCGATCCCAAATACCGTATCCAGATCGATGGGAGCTTGCTTTTCGCGGTCCCGATAACCAAACGCTTTTCCATAAGTGAGTTCTCCGTCTTTGGCTACAGCAATAATCGCACCGGGAACTTGAAAATCATCCATCAGCCTTTGAACGTATGCTTCAAACGACGCTTCCCACTCATTCATCTTCATGTCATGCCTCCTTAGGTTCATTACTTACAAACAGGAAAGCAATTTCAGGTTTCATTCCGAAGTATATACTTCATAAAAATAAGGATGTGAAGTTCATGCGCTAGTAGAATTATAAGCGGCAGATGAAAAAACGACAATATATAATTCTGAAAATAAAAAATATTAATAACAAAGCGCAGTCAAATCCAGCATTCGTTCTTATCACTTGATTACGAGTATTCCTTACGTAAACGACCTGCGATGATGTTCTTCTGGATTTCCGAGGTACCTTCATAAATCTTGGTAATTCTCGCATCCCGGTAATAACGCTCGACTGGGTATTCCTTGATATATCCGATCCCCCCATGGATTTGTACCGCTTTATCTGCCACACGGTTATAGACTTCGGAGGCAAACAGTTTCACCATCGCGGCTTCTTTGATCACATTCTTGCCTTGGTCCACGAGCGATGCGACATGATGCGTAAACGCACGCAGTGTTTCACAGTCCAGTGCTATTTCTGCCAAGTAGTGCTGGATAATTTGTTGTTCAAAAATCGGCTTGTCAAATTGGATGCGCTCCATCGCATATTTCATGGACATATCCAGTAGTTTTTGGCAAGAACCGAGATTTCTGGCTGCCAATCCCGCCCGTCCATTCGCTAGGATTTTGAGAGCATTGGTATAGCCCATTCCCTCATGGCCAAGGACGTTTTCTACAGGCACTTCGCAATCTTCAAAAAATATTTCAGCCGAGTGGGAGCCCCTTAAGCCCATCTTTTCCTCTATTTTTCCGATCTGGAAGCCTGGGAAATCTTTTTCGACTAAAAAGGAGGTAATCCCTTTTGCTCCCATGGACGGATCCGTGACAGCCATGACCGTAAAAATGCCAGCGATGGGCGCATTCGTGATGTAATGTTTGGAGCCATTCAGGATGAACTTGTCTGCTTTTCGTACAGCCCTTGTCTTTAAATTAGTCGCATTTGATCCTGCACTTGGTTCTGTTAAAGCGAAAGCACCAATCATTTCACCGGTAGCCATGCGCGGTAAATATTTTCGTTTTTGCTCCTCAGTGCCCATTTCGACAATCCCTACAGAACCGATGCCATTATGGCAACCAATGACGGTCGTAAATCCATTGCTTGTTTTCCCAATCTCTTCAAAAATAGCGCATTTTGCAAGCATATCAATACCCAGTCCGCCGTATTGTTCGGGGATGCTCAGTCCAAACAATCCTAATTCTTTACACATCTCCATGATTTGATCTGGTATATGATCTTCGCGTTCAATGTGATCAGCGACTGGGTCGACCTTCTCACTGATAAAACTCCGCACAGCTTTGCGCAGCTCTTCTATTTCACTGCTGAATGTAACGTTCATGTCTTCCGCTCCCCCTCTTACTGTGATGTCGGTTTACTACTTCACTTCGTCTGGTATGCGATTAGTGTAGAGGGTATTCTCCTCCACAAAGTCGTATAGCTTCTGTGCCATGCAATCTTTCCTGCCCGATTCGATTTCTTCCACAATGTGGGCAATCAGTCCGACGGCCCTCGCCGCGACTGCAAATGATTTCACGACACTCGCCCGAACCCTGGCATTTGCAGTCCTCTTTCTTCACGCTCCTCCAGGATTCGTTTGGCGACCTCTTTCCTGTCGCAAACGGCACCGTACTTCTGCAACCCTTCTTGGAGTATTTGGGCAACGTATTCCATAGCTCCTAGATAGACTGAACCCGCTCCCAACAATCCCGCTGCGACTGCAGCTTGCACAGCTTCTGGTGCTCCCAGATAGGTCAAGCGTGCGGAAATCGAGCTGGGCGTAAATCCATGTTCACATATAGCAACCATGCACGCATTCAACATTTTCGATTCATTTTGGGTAGGCTTCCGGTGGGCTGCCCCTAGGAATGCCATATCCGCCAAGGTGATCTGTCCAATTAATTCTTCTGTCAAATCATAGCCATGAACATAAATCTTGTCTGATTTTGATACACCGATGTTTGTCTGGAATTCCATTCTCTTCCCTCGCTTTCGTATTCATAGAACTGGTTTACCTGCTTGATTTATTTACAAGCAATTACCGTGCCATCTTGCCCATTTCCTCTCCCAACAATAAAACCGCCCTAACTTGGCGGTTTCGCGTAAAGTAACGTTTTTAGCCTGCTGATGTGGACTCTGCAAACTGACTGTTGTATAAATCCGCATAAAAACCATCTTGCTCCATCAACTCGTCATGTGTTCCTTGTTCAATGATCGTTCCCTTGTTCATGACGAGGATCAAGTCTGCATTTCTGATCGTAGACAGTCGATGTGCGATCACAAAGCTGGTACGGCCCTTCATCAGCTCATTCATCGCTTCCTGGATATGCACCTCGGTACGTGTATCAACGCTGCTTGTTGCTTCATCCAAAATCAGAATTGTTGGGTCTGCCAAAATAGCACGAGCGATGGTCAACAGCTGTTTTTGTCCTTGGGAAATATTGGAGGCTTCTTCATTTAACACCGTCTTGTACCCATCTGGTAGCGTACGAATAAAGTGATCGGCGCGAGCTGCCTTCGCTGCGCGAATGATATCCGTATCGGAAGCGTCAGGATGTGCATAGGCCAAATTATTATGGATCGTTCCGTTAAACAGCCACGTATCTTGCAAGACCATGCCGAACAGGGAGCGAAGATCGCTTCGTTTCATGCGTGTAATATCGACGTCATCGATCAGAATCGCTCCGCCATTGAGCTCATAAAAGCGCATAAGCAAATTAATCATGGTCGTCTTACCCGCACCTGTTGGGCCCACGATCGCAATCTTTTGCCCAGGCTCTACTACGAGATTGATGTCTTGCATCAGCAAATGCCCTTCTTTATAACCAAACTTGACATGCTGAAATTCCACTTTGCCTTTAGGCGCTGCGATCGTGACTGGCTCTTTGCTTTCAGGTACTTCCTCTTCTTCATCCAAAACCTCAAAGACCCGCTCCGCTGAAGCGATCGTCGACTGGATCAGGTTGGCGATATTCGCTGTTTGCGCAATTGGCATCGTGAACTGACGAGTATATTGGATAAATGCTTGGATATCCCCGATTTCAATTGAACCGTTCGTAGCGAGAATCCCGCCGACAATGCAGACAAGCACGTATCCGATATTTCCGATGAAACTCATTACCGGCATGATAATCCCTGAAATAAATTGCGCCCGCCATCCGGCTTCGTACAGCTTTGCATTGATTTGATCAAATGTCTGCTGTGACTTCTTCTCATATCCAAACGCCTTTACAACCTGATGCCCCGTAAACATTTCTTCTACATGCCCATTCAATTCACCAAGCGAGCTCTGCTGTCCGATGAAATGCTTTTGTGACTTCGAGGCGATCTGTTTCGTAGCAATGGCACTGAGCGGCAATGTCAAAATTAGAATGAGCGTCAATAATGGGCTAATCGTCAGCATCATAATGATGACACCAATGATCGTCACGATGGCAGTGATGAGCTGTGTCAGGCTTTGCTGGAGCGTGTTGCTGATATTATCAATATCGTTTGTGACACGGCTCAAAATATCCCCATGCATTTTCGAATCAAAGTATTTCAGCGGCAGACGGGACAACTTCTCATTTACCTGCTCACGCATGTCATAGACGATTTTCTGTGAAACGCCTGCCATCACATATTGCTGTAAATAGCTAAACAGCGCACTGATGACATACAATCCGATCAAAAGGAGCAGGATATTTGCGATATACGCAAAGTCAAATACGATTTCCTTTGGCTGTCCCTGCATAACACCAATCATGCCTGCGAAAAGACTCGTCGTGGCCTTCCCCATCAGTTTCGGACTAACAATGGCAAAGAGCGTACTCAAAATGGCAGCCAGAAACACAATGATCAGCTGTACACGGTGTGGCCGAAAGTAGCCGATCAAGCGCTTGAGTGCACCTTTTAAGTCCTTTGCTTTCGCTCCTGGCATCGCCATTCCCATCGGACCACCCATGTGGCCGCCACCCTTTGGCGCTTGCTTACCTCCTCGCGGCTCACTCATGCGATCTCCTCCTCTGTCAGTTGGGATCGCACGATTTCCTGATAGACTGCGCAGTTTTTCATGAGTTCTTCATGTGTCCCCATACCCGCAATCGAGCCTTCATCCAGCACAATAATCTGGTCTGCGTCCATCACGCTGCTAACCCGCTGAGCCACGATGATTAACGTGGATTGGTTCTTATCAATTTCTTCTTTTAATGCGGCTCGCAATAACGCATCTGTTTTGAAATCCAACGCAGAAAAACTGTCATCAAACATGTAGATGGCCGGCTGACGGACAATTGCGCGTGCAATCGATAACCGCTGTTTTTGTCCACCGGAGACGTTCGTACCACCTTGGGAAATGTGTGCTTCGTATCCGCCCTTCATACTCGCAATAAAATCGCCCGCCTGCGCAATTTTGGCGGCGTGCTCGATTTCGGTATCTGTCGCGTCTTCTTTACCGAAGCGAATATTGTCGGCGATCGAGCCTGAAAAGAGCAGCACTTTTTGTGGGACATAGCCAATTTTTGCTCGCAATTGTTCTAGAGGCAGGTCACGTATGTCAAGGCCGTCTACCCGAATGGCTCCGGAAGTCACATCGTAGAAGCGCTCAACCAGATTGAGTATCGTCGATTTACCAGAGCCTGTCCCTCCGATAATCGCGGTAGTCTGCCCCGGAAGAGCTGTAAAGGTGATCGAGGTCAATGCGGGATGCTCTGCACCCGGGTAAGAAAATGTGACACCTTGAAACTCCACCGTGCCTGAAGTTGTCGCTTTCGTTCGCGTCACAGGCTCTGGGCGATCATTTATGGTCGAATGTAAATCCAACACTTCGTTAATTCGGATAGCGGATGCAGAAGCGCGGGGAACCATGACGAAGATCATGGACAGCATGACCAACGAGAACATAATCTGTGTCGCATATTGGATGAATGCCATCAGATCACCAACTTGCAGGTCCATATTACTGACACGAATGCCACCAAACCAAAGAATGGCAACGGCAGACAAGTTAAAAGTCAACATCATAATCGGCATCAAGGCAGCCATGATTCGATTCACGTTAATCGCTGTCTGCGTCAAATCGGTATTCGCTTCGTTAAAACGCCTTTTCTCCACATCCATGCGGTTAAACGAGCGGATCACACGAATTCCCGTCAGGCCTTCCCTCACGACCAAATTCAGCTTGTCCAGCTTCTTTTGCATGGCTTTGAAAAGAGGCATCCCCTTTCGTGCGATCAGAAAAATGGCTAAAGCTAGAATGGGAACAGCTACTGCAAGAACAAGCGTCAGCTTGGCATCCTTAGATGAAGCCATGATAATTCCACCAATACACATCATGGGAGCAGCCACCATAATACGCAAAATCATGATCAAAACCTGCTGTACTTGGTTAATATCGTTCGTTGTTCTCGTAATGAGCGAGGCTGTACCGATTAGGTCGATCTCCTGCATGGAATAGTGTTCTACTTGGTTAAATACCCTGGAACGCAGCTCACGACCAAAGCTCATGGCAACCTTGGACGAGAAGTAACTGGCTCCAATGGCACAAAAGCCCCCACCAGCAGCAACGAGCAGCATAAAACCGCCAACCTTCCAAATAAAGAAGGTGTCCCCCTGCACAATCCCGACATCAACGATATCCGCCATTAATGTTGGCAAGTACAGATCGGATAACGATTGGACGAATACAAGCACCAATATCGCTGCGATTGGCCATTTGTAGGACGTTAAGTATCGAAACAGCCTAATCATACGGATGCACGCTCCCTTTCCTGCCTCTTCCATACTAAATTTCCATTTGGGATGCGGTTGTATGCAGAAAAAAACGACCCTTTTTCAGGGCCGTGAAATGGTTTGCTCTTATTTTTCTAATTCTCCATCACTATTTGTTACCGCAAAGTTGTAATTAATAGAGCGAGTAAACGGTTCGCCATCCTCATTGATGCCGGTTACGTCAAAGGAAAGATTATAAACGCCTGGCTTAGTCGGCACGGTAAAATTACCAGTAAGCTCATCTTCTTTTACGGCAAACTTCACTTCATCAATGACGCTTGCTTTTTCGCCGTTCAGCGAACGAGTCAGGTTTGCTTTTTCCAGTAACGATTGATCAATTTCGTTTTTGCCCAGGTCGACGGAAATCTTCGCTTTGTCGCCTTTCTTGAATACCTTCTTGCTCGCCTTTACTTTCGCTTCTTCTCCGCCTTCCACCGAAGCAACCATGAAAAAGGCGTCGTCAGAGCCCTCCACTTCAAGTGTCCATTCGCCTGCTTCAGGCTCCTCTACTTCAATGAAGTGATGAACAGCACCTTGGAATATCTCGGGTTCATCCTCCGATTTGCTTTTTTCACTGAGGTCCGCTTCATACTCTTTGCCAGACGGACTGATCAGCGTCACAACGGTGTCTTCCGACGAAGTCATCGTATCCAGATTCAACTGATTGATTCCGCTCTCCAGGAAAAATGTTTCCGAGACGTTGTCTTCTACTTCGCCGCCACGGAGAATGACGGAGCTCTCTTCTACATTAGTTGATTTTGATTTGTCGTCTTTGCTTACTTTATTTGCACGTTCACGAATGGACGCCTTTTGCAATTTCGGCTGAACCAAATCCCATGTTTGTGAGGCTTTCGCTATTTGACCGTGGGAAATGTCTTTTGTAAAGCTCTTGATCCCATAAGTTAAACCAAAGGCAGAATCAACGGAAACAGCACCATCATCTTCACCGGGAAGAACTGCATGAGCAAACCAGGTAGCACTAAACATGCCATCATCGCCTGTTCCAGCTGCCATGTATGTCTTTGTTGAACTAATTTCGCTACGGCTGTCAGTCTGCGCACGGAAGTTGGCCATATATGACGTTTGCAGGGAATACACCGCATCGTCTTTTTTGCCAAGAATGTCGGCGAGCCATCCCGCCCAATTGCTGTACGCCATGTCAGCCAATTCTGAACCTTTGTTTGGCGTGGAAAGCTGGTGAACAACGTTAACATACGGATGCGCGCCATAGTGGACGAGTGCTGTCTGTGTATCGATGCCACCTTTGGAATGTGCAATGATATTGATTTTGGAAACACCGTAATAATCTGCAACCTTTTTAATGACTTCGGCGAGCTTAGCTCCGTTTGTCCACATGTTGCCACCAGTACCATCCGCGTCCTTCAGTTGAACAAATGCGGTACGATACCCAGCGTTATAGGCTGCATCATAAAATCCATCTGTTGTATACCAGGTTTTGTAGGTGGAGTGCAGACCTTGGACAAACAGGATCACGGGCTTGTCTTTGGATGCATTGGGAGGAACCGCACCTGTGTACCAGTCACCAAAATGACCACTTGGATTGTCGTCATGCAAAGCCGGAGGTGGAGCCGCTGCGCTTGCAGCTTGCGGGTAGACTAGCGCCGTTGATAATGTAACGGCTGCCAGCAAACGAGATAGTGTTTTCTGATTCATGAAAAGAACACCAACCTTCACCTTAGGATTTATTGTTGCCGTGCACAATCGTTAGAATTGGGCACGGATTGCAACTGCCTGTTCTACTTTCAATGTGTCTTGAATGATCACAAGGATCGTATTCATTTGCTGATGAATAAAGAAATGCCCACCAGGCATGGGGTAAAATTTGCATTCTCGCCCGCAATAGTCTCGCCATGCCACAATATCTTGGATTTCAATCGAATCTTCTTTCCCAAACAAAACTGTCATGTTGACAGGGATTTGCTGAGGCAGCTCGTTATTCATTTCGTAAGTTTGCACGGCCTGGAAATCAGCGCGAATATTAGGCAAAAATAACTCCAAGAGCTCGTGATTGTCCAAAACTTCATTGGGAGTACCCCCAAGTGTACGTAGCGATTCGATGAACTCGTTATGCGGCAGGTTGTATGTTTTCACCAGTTTGTGATACGCATGTGGCACGCGTGATGCAGACAGGAACAAGTGCTGGGGCAGTGGCTTTCCATTCTGCAACAGCTTTCGCGTCAGTTCAAAAGCGATTAAGCCGCCCATGCTGTGGCCATAAAAGGCAAAAGGTTCTTCCCCCAGCTCTGGTGTGATCCGTTTGTATACATCCTCCAAGACCTCATAAAACGAAGTGGAAAGAACCACGCTATCACTCTGAAGTGAAGGCCTTACCTCGAATGGATCAATTTCCAATAACGCTGGCGACAATGCCCGCTTCCAACCGTAATAGATACTGGGAAGTCCACCTGCGTACGGAAAGCAAAACAATTTCATCTCTTTCCCCGCCCTTTCCTCATTCCGTAATTACCTCGACATCTTTCTATGAAAAATGGCCTGATGCAAATCTTGTACATCCTTCATGACTACTTGAGCAGAAAACTGATTGGTAGTCGCGCATACTGACAATTTATAGCCTGGATCGATCTCATACTGATGAAATGCCCAAGCATCGCGCGAATCATTTTGCGATATCGTAATCGATTGGTCTAGGCTTTTTCTAATGGCGAATGATTGTAATGAGATAGACAGCCCCATGCCTCTCGCTTTTATATAACTCTCCTTCAAGGTCCAAAGGTCGTAGAAATACGAAAGCTGTTCATCCGGATGTTTTGCCAAGAGATCTTCTACTTCGGCTGGTGCAAAATAATGAGTGGCAATATCCAACTCAATCGGACCTATTTGCTCCACATCAATCCCCACTTGCGAGTCATGTGTGGCGCAGACCACCCAATCTCCGGAATGCGAGACGTTAAAGCAAAAGTGGGGAAATGATTTCAAAAAAGGTTTTCCGTATGCATTGTAGTCATACTCGATTTCGTCATTGGAAATCTCGTAGGCTTCACAAATGAGAGAGCGTACCAGCACGTCCGCGAGCAACGCCCGATAGGAATCAGCCGGATTTCTGAAACGGTTGACCCGTTCCCGCTTTTCTTCGGGTAGTGCTTGCAAAAAACGGTCGAACAACTCTTTCTCCATGACAGCAGGACATTTCAAAGCGTAAATGGCAATCATGTAGTGCTCACTCTTCTTTCTGTCAATTCAAGACTACTGACTTGTTCTGCTCGATCCTTTCGCTGCTGCACTTCATACAATTTGGCATACGTGCCGTTGTGCTCCATTAACTCAACATGGCGACCTTGCTCGATGACCTTTCCTTGATCCATCACGTAAATCACATCGGCATCCTCTACCGTTGACAAGCGATGAGCGATGACGAGTACCGTTTTATCTTTCATGAGTGCGGTTAATGCTTGCTGCACCCAATATTCCGATTCTGCATCCAATGCGGAGGTTGCTTCATCCAGTAGAAGAATCGGTGCATTTTTCAGGATGGCTCTGGCAATGGCAATTCGCTGACGTTGTCCGCCAGATAGCTTGGCACCGCGTTCTCCCGTTTTGGTCTGGTAGCCATCAGACAGTTCCATAATAAAATCATGCGCATACGCTGCTTTGCTTGCTTTGATGACATCCTCTTCCGAAGCATCCAGGCAGCCGTAACGAATATTGTCTTCGATGGTTCCTTCGAACAAAAAGGCATCCTGAGGCACGTATGAGATCAAACTTCTAATTTCTGCAAGAGAATAAGCTCCCATGGGCTTGCCGAGTAAATAAAGAGCGCCGCTCGCAGGTGGGTAATACCCTAGCAGAAGTTTCATGACGGTGCTTTTTCCACTTCCACTCGTTCCGACTAGCCCAGCCATTTGGCCTTGCTCGACTCGCAACGAAACACCATCCAGCACATTTGTAGCTTCGTTGTACCCGAAAACGACCTGCTCCAGCTTCAGCATGCTTTCACAATACTGGTGTTTGTCGAGACTCTTCTGGTACTCTTCTGGTTCGAGAGGTTCATTCAGAAAATCGACGACTCGAGAAGCGCCAGCTAGCGAGCTCTGCAATGCTGTAATGACTTGGCCAAGCTGGAGAAATGCCAGTGTAACAAGCATCTGTTGTTGAACCAAAGCGACCAGCACGCCCAATCCGATCATTTGTTTGGAAACCATCATGATTCCAAAAACAAGCATTCCCCCGAAGCTTAAGAATTGGATGAAAAAATTGGTCCCTTCCAATAATCCGTGTTTATGCCCTTGCTTGATGGCAGACGAAGCTACTTCTTCGTTTGCTTCCGTGTAACGTGCGGTCACAACGTTATGTAAATGAAACATTTTGATGATGGGCAACCCAGACAAAAAATCGTTTAATCTTTCTGTCCCAATCCCCATCTGCTGTTGCATTCGGTCTCCAATGCGCCGGACTGACTTGGCAAACAGCGTATTCACATAAAGAGTCAATGTGCTAACGAGCAACAGGACGACGGCAATTTTCCAATCCATAGCAAACATTCCTATGATTGAACCGATCAGCGACAGCAGGATGATGCTTAACGTTTTCAATTGCTCTGCGTACGCGTTTTCCATGAGGACAACATCGTTGCCCAGTCTCGACATCGTATCTCCCGAATGGTGCTGCTCATAATAATCGAAAGGCAGCTTGCTTAAACGTTGATAGACATGCAGCCGAATGTTCGCAATGAGCTCGCGGACGCATCGTCGATAGATGTAGCTGAAAAATGGAGACAGGATACTCAGCAAGAGGAACATTACAGCCATGGTGGCAATTGCTCTGGTTAATAAAGCAGGGTCTTTTGTGTTCGCAAAATCCGTCAGATCCTTGAACACGAAAGGTAAAGATACCAATACAGCTGCTTGACCGATTCCGTCACCCACGAGTCCTAAAATATACGCTCGCTTTTTCGATTTCATAAACGACAGCAGTTGAAGTAGTTCCCGCATCAAATTCTGGATGAACATGCCTATACCCCCCCTGCAGCCAGCGAGCTGTGCATCTCTGTGGCAAACTGTTTTTGGTACAATCTGGTGTAAACGCCGCCTTGGGTAAGCAAATCGTAGTGTGTACCTCGCTCAACAATTTGTCCTTGCTCCAAAACAAGCACTTCATCCGCGTCTTTTATCGTGGACAGTCGATGAGCGATGACGAGAACCGTCCGATTTTTCATCACATTTTCCAACGCTTCTTGGACCAAAGCTTCCGATTCTGTATCCAAGGCAGACGTTGGTTCATCCAGCAGTAAAATTGGAGCGTCCTTCAAAATTGCTCGAGCAATCGCGATGCGCTGTTTCTGTCCGCCAGATAAACGAGAGCCACGCTCCCCTACTTTTGTTTGATATCCTTGCGGCAGCTCCATAATGAAGTCATGAGCATTGGCCGCTTTTGCCGCTGCGATGATCTCGTCTTGTGTCGCATGAATGCGGCCATACGAGATATTTTCCGCAATAGACACGGGGAATAGCGTCGTATCCTGAGAAACCATGGAAAGATAGCTCCGCATGTCCGTCATATTCCAATCCGCCATGGAATGCCCGAAAACATTCAGTCTTCCGTTGCCCGGTTCCATTGGATAGAACCCGCAAAGCAACTTCATGATGGTACTCTTTCCACTCCCACTGGCACCTACTAACGCAATGGTCTTGTTCGGATGTAGCGTAAAGCTAACGTTATTAAGAATCCTTGCCTGATCGTAGGCAAACGTAACGTTCTCAAACTGTACAGGAATCGCCTCTGGATCAACAGGAATCGCTGGCTGATCATTTTGTTCGACTGGCTGTGAAAAAATTTCTTGAAGCCGCTTTGCCGCACCTGATGTCTCTTGTACTTGGGCAAACAACACGGGTGCGAGTGAAAGTGGTTCGATGATAAAGTGAAGCAAATAGCTGAAAATGACCAAGCTGCCTAGATCCAATTCTCCCGCCTGAATCAAGTACCCACCATAAGCGACAAAAAACAGGATTGGGGAAGAAAACAATAAAATCCCTGGTGCTGTCATCCACGCGCGCTTCTTCTCTGCCTGGAACGCATTTTTCAATACCTGCTTCATACCCGCATGGTATTTACGATACAGAACGCCTTCCAATTGAAATGCTTTGACCATGTGAATCCCGGAAAGCGTATCCTGCGCGATGGCGTTCGTTTGACCCAGATGGTGCTGCATTTGTTCCGAATATTTTTGAAGCGGTTTGCTCATCCACCCTGTGATAGCGATGGCGACGGGAAGGATTGCGATACTGAAGATGATTAACTTCCAATTGATCGTCAACAACAGTCCAAGAGCTCCGACAAAAACAACTGGCAGATAAAAAAGCTGAAAAAAATGTTTTTGCAAAAAGCTTTGCAAGATTTGGGCATCCGTTGTTAAGCGAGAAACGAGATCACCGGAATGATATTTATCCATGGTGGACATGGGAACTTTTTCGAGATGAGCAGCCATGCTGTTTTTCAAATCTCTCATGGCTCTTGAACTGAATCTAGCTGCCGAATACGTGATGAAATATTTCGAGAGAAAACCGACGATGGTCAGACAAAAAATGATGAGGGCAATGCTGACCAGCTTGTCGAAGTCTTTCGTATGTTCGACCATGGTTTTGATCAGGACTCCCATCCAAATGTTTGCCACAGCCACAAGAAGCGAGGTAATGATACAGATCATGACCCAACCTCGATAAGGCTTTACATATGAGAGTACCCAGCCAAACACTGGATCTTTCTTTCTGTGCTGAGCTTGCTTGGTAAAAATCATTTGCTGCTCCTCTCCAAGGATGTAATGGATGAACTCCCCTTGGAAAACATGTTCCAAAGGGGAATCATCACAAAGCCGCGATCTTATTTCAGAATGAACAGCTCTTGCAGGATGTCTCGGAGGATGGAGGCATTCATTGACACGTAATTTCCTCCCAACATTCTGGAGTGGATTCCGTACCCTTCGTACGTCATCAGTCGTTTCGTAACCTGTGCCCAAGCGGATTCATTCCATTTGACTGCGACTAGATCTTCCTCGCCCGATTCCAGCTCTGATTGAATGAGATGGATCGCTGCGTTCGTTGCACCCGTATTGATCAGTTGATTGTGGTACATCACGTAGTTGACCGTTTTCCGAATGAAGCTTTGCTTGACGAATTCATTGGCAGCGTACAAATTGAAGTCTTCTTGAGTCATGTTGAACATCTCGATGTTTTCTCCAATTTCGGCAAATAACTGGGCAATGTCACTCTCTGTTTCTGCCAGAGTCCTCTCCATCACCTTGTCTTTCCAGTACGAATCGAACAAGATGAGGTCGGTCACGACATATCCTTGGTGCTCCAGTTCTTTTGCGACTTCTAAAGCCAGATTGCCTCCCGAGGAATATCCCATGAGCGTATAGGGTCCTTTTGGATCAATCTCGACGATGGCTTCGATGTACTGCTCAAGTCGATTGTCTTCTTGAATGAAATCAAAGCTATGCAAAGAGACGCCCTTGATTTCATCAGCAAGCTTCTGGTAATAGACACTTTGGGCTCCAATCGGCGTAAAGCAGAATACCTTTCTCGCCGTCTCTTCATTTAAGAGAATAGCTCTTCCGAAGCTGCCCTCGAAGTTCTTGTGCGTGATGAAATCCGCTACCTTCTCAATCGTTGGATGCTGGAAGATGAGGTTCAACGGCAGTTCAATCTGCATGTACTCATACACCTTCGCAACCAGCAGAGTTGCTTTCAATGAATGTCCACCTAGTTCAAAGAAATGGTCAGTAATGCCGATCGGCTCGATTCCCAAAACTTCCTGCCAAATGGATGCCAATTGATGCTCAGTCGCAGTTCTTGGTGCCACGAACTCACGAGTAGTCGCATCCGATGGCTGTGGCTTCGGCAACGCTTTACGATCCACTTTTCCATTGGCCGAAAGCGGCAGTTGATCCAACTGAACAAAATAGCTTGGAACCATGTAAGCAGGCAGTTCCTTCGCCAGATGCCTTCTCAGCTCGGCAACGGGTACCTCTGCTACTGGGACGAGATAAGCGCAAAGATACTGTCCGGCCGTTAGTTCATCCTCTTGCACAACTACCACTGCTTGATCGATGCCATTGTAAGCGAGTATGGTGCTTTCGATTTCTCCGATCTCGATGCGGTACCCTCTCACCTTCACCTGTTCGTCAGTCCGACCAATGTAATCGATCGTGCCATCTGTCCGCCATTTCACCAAGTCACCCGTTTTATACATGAGTTCTCCTGGCTCAAATGGATTCGGAACGAACTTTTCTTGTGTGAGCTCTGGTTTGTTCAAATAACCCCTTGCAAGTCCGGGTCCTCCGATGCATAACTCTCCCACTACGCCGATCGGTTGCAAATGATGTTGTGTATCTACGATGTAAACCTGTACATTGGCTAGCGGTCGCCCAATCGTGATGTCCTGCCCTGCTTCGATTGAACGAGAGATGGTGGTGACGACGCTGTTTTCGGTCGGACCGTATTCATTGTTGATCTCGATTGCTGAATGCTTTTCTTTCGTTTTTTGCACAAGCTGCGGAGGTAGTTTCTCGCCTCCCAATGTTACGCAACGCAGAGGAGAGAAATCTGCAGCAGTCGAGCAATCCAGAATCGCTTGGAACAGACTCGGTACACCGTAATAATGTGTGACTTCCGTTGAGGCAATCAGTTTTTTCAGCGCTACCGGATCTTTGGCTTCTTCCTCTCTCGGCAAGACGCAAGTAGCACCTCCGAGAAGCGGAGCGAACAAGCTGGCTACAAACCCATCGAAGGCAAAAGAGAATACCTGCAGCGCCTTGTCTCCCGGTCCGAATCCATACTCATCTCTTCTCCACTGCAAGCAATTAATGATTCCCTGATGTGGAATCATGACGCCCTTCGGCTTACCAGTCGTCCCCGATGTATAGATCACATAGGCGAGATCGGTCGGTTGATTGAGTGATGCGAGATTGGAGCCATCCATCTCGACGTCATGCTCTGCGTTCAGATCAAGCCAGTCAAGCCCGCTCGACACGCGAGACAATAGTTCTGACAGATGAGATTGGCAGAGAAGCAGTGCTGCGTTGCTGTCTTCCAGCAAGTACTCAATGCGTTCTTGCGGATACGTCGGATCGATCGGAACATACGCACCGCCTGCCTTTAAAATACCAAGGATGCCAACGATCATTTCTGGTGAACGCTCCGCCATGACTGCTACAAGACAATCTGATCCAATTGCTTTGGTGCGCAGAACTCTTGCCAGTCTGTTGGCCCGCTCATTGAGCTCGCTGTACGTCAGTGTCTGACCGTTAAAGAGAATAGCTTCCTGATCTGGCGTCTTCGAGACTTGCTCTTCGAATAATTGATGCAGCGTTTTGTCTTGTACATAGCTGACAGCTGTATCATTGAACTTCTCGAAAATTTGTCGCTTCTCCTCCGCCTTGAGCATGTCGATTTCACTCAAGCGGATATGCGGATTTTGAACAACGATATGTGCAATAGCCATGAAGTGGTTGCTTAACCGTTCAATCGTTTCTCGCGTAAACAAGCTTGTGCTGTACTCCACGCCAATGCTGATCTCCTCACGCTCTTCTGTGGCAATCAACGTCAAATCAAATTTGGAATGGTTGCCAGCCTGATCAGTCATGAAAGGAGCAAGTGTCAAGCCGGGCAGGTCGATGGAGTCATCCATGTTGTTCTGCACAGTAAACATAGTGTCAAAGAGCGGGTTTCTGCTTAAGTCTCGCGGAATGTCGAGTTTTTCCACCAGTTCCTCAAACGGATAATCCTGATGAACGTAAGCGTCCAGTGCATTCTGCTTGACTTCCAGCAACAACTCGGTGAATGTTTTCCCAGCATGCGGCTTGTTTCTCATCGCCAATGTGTTTACAAACATACCGACGATTGGTTCTAGATCAGCATGGGATCTGCCTGTAATCGGTGTGCCGACGATGATGTCCTCTTGCCCGGAATACTTGGAAAGCAGTACGTTGTACGTCGCGAGGAGCACCATGTACAGTGTCGTTCCCGTTTCTCGAGCCAGCTGGTTCAAGCCTTCCATGAGTTGTTTACCGGTTCCGATGGTATACTGATCCCCTGCGAAATTTTGAATGCTTGGTCGGGTGAAATCCGTTTGCAGGTTTAGCACTGGAATTTCGTCTGCAAACACTTGAGCCCAGTACTCTTCTTGCTTGTTGAAGGCATCGGATTCGAAAAGCTCCTGTTGCCATACAGAGAAGTCCTTGTACTGAATTCGTAGCTCTGGCAAAACATCCCCTAGGTACAGCTGCACTAAGTCAGACAGGAGAATGCCGGAGGATACACCGTCGGAAATGCTATGATGCATGTCGGTAAAGAGCACATGACGATCTTCTCCGATATGCAGAAGACGGACGCGAAGCAACGGCGCTACCCCCAGATCGAATGGTTGAACGAGGGTTGAAAGGACCTCTTGTGCTTGGTCTTCTGTGATCGTTGTATACGAAAGTTCAAAGGAAACTTCCTCGTGAACCTTCTGAACAGGCTCTCCATTTACAACGGCAAAAGACGTACGAAGACTTTCATGTCGCTCAATCAGCTGCTTGAACGCTGTCTCTAATCGTTCCGGTTCCAGCTTCCCTTCGATCAGCATGGTCGAAGGCATATTGTAGCTGATGCCGACTCCCTCAAATTGATGGAGGATATACATGCGCTTTTGAGCCGATGAAACAGGATAATACTCTTGCGCAGGTGCTGGTTGAATCGAAATGACATATCCTTTTGCTGTCTCTTCGATGTGTGCAGCCAACTGTTGAATCGTCGGTTTTTCGAACAAAACACGAAGCGGAATATCGACTTGATATTCGTTATGCATGCTCGAAATCACACTCATCGCACGCAGGGAGTGACCGCCAATTGCAAAGAAATCATCCAGAACCCCTACTTGCTCCATATTCAGCACTTGCTCCCATACGCGGGCCAATTGTGCTTCCAATTCCGTACGAGGTGCTACATACTCCGTCGTTCTTAGCATGGATACATCCGGCGCCGGCAAGGAACGTCTGTCGATCTTCCCATTTGCGGTAAGGGGCAGTGCTTCAAGTGATACGAAATACGATGGAATCATCGCTTGAGGCAATTCTTTTAGTAATTCCTGGCGTAATTGTGCTGTGTCGATCTCGTGGTCTGCCACCATGTACGCGCATAAATACTTTTCTTGTCTGTGATCCTCTCTTGCCATGACAACTGCTTCCAAGATTCCGTCCAACTTGCGGAGCTGTGTCTCGATTTCGCCCAGCTCGATACGGACACCCCTGATTTTCACTTGATGATCGTTACGACCCAGGAATTCCACATTGCCATCCGCGCGCCACTTCGCCAAATCACCTGTACGATACAGCAGCTCATCTGGAGCAAATGGATTCGGTACGAACTTCTCCAGTGTCAGCTCAGGTCTGTTCAAATAACCGCGAGCGACCCCTGCTCCCCCGATGCACAACTCACCCACGACTCCAACAGGCTGAAGATTCAATTGTTGATCCATCACATACATCTGCATATTCGGCAGCGGTTTTCCGATTGGTACGGTTCCCGAGCGAATGGATGAGACATCTGTTTCTTCGTAATAGCTGGAATCGATGCACGCCTCTGTTACGCCATAACTGTTAACGATGCGCAACGTCTCGCTGAATCTCGCGAGCAAGGTCTTGAAGTCTTCTGCTGGACAACTGTCTGCTCCGAGAATCAGGAGCTTCATCTGACTGATGTCGAGCTGGTTTTCGTAAATGTAATGCATCAACGGCATAATCAAAGCTGGTGTCGCTTCGAAAATCGTAATTTCATACCGCTTGATGATTTCGTACAAGGAAGCAGGGTCCATTTTGACCTCATTCGGGCAAATTACCAGCTGCCCTCCTGTGAGCAATGCTCTGGCAAAATCGCCAGTCGATACGTCAAAGGCGAAGCTCGCCATTTGCAGCAAGCGAACCGGGAAGGTGTCCAAGTGATACTCATCCTGCCATGCAAAAGCGACATTCGCATAGCTCCGGTGCTCGATCACGACCCCTTTTGGCTTGCCAGTCGTACCGGAAGTATAAATGATGTAAGCGGCGTGTTCCGGCAGTGCCACAGGCTCCAGATTGCTCGCTTCTCCTTGATACTGCCCCTCTACATCCAGATAAAGAGTTTCGTGAGGGAATGCAAGCTGCGTATTCAACTTTTGCAAAGTAAGGAACAGCTTCGCATCACTATCTTCCAAAATGAATGCTTGACGCTCCAATGGATAGTCTGGATCAATCGGGACATAGGCTCCGCCGGCTTTCAAAATACCGAGCGTCCCTACTACCATGTGCAAGGAGCGGTCTACCATGATTCCGACAGTGCTCTCTGGCTTGACTCCCTTTTGGCGCAAAACACGTGCGAGCTGGTTTGCTTTTTCATTTAATTCCCGATACGTTAGCTGTTCTTCCTCGAAAATCACAGCTACCTGGTTCGGAGTTTTTTCGACCTGCTCTTCGAATAGCTCCTGGAACGTTTTATTCGTCGGATAAGCGGCTTTTGTTGCATTGAAATCATGCAGCATTTGCTCCATCTCATCATTTGACAAGACACTGATCTCTGCCAGCTTGCAATCTGGATTGGCAATGATCGTCCTTAAAAGATTGACGTAATGAGTTGCCATGCGGTCGATTGATTCTTTGGCAAACAACTTCGTGCAATAGTTGAATTGCACGAGAAGCTCATCTTGTTGTTCCATTGCATCCAGAGCGATATCGAATTTCGCAATCTTGCCATCTACCGGATAAGCGGACATGTTGAGTCCTGCAATTTCTAAGGCAGATGAGTCCGCAAGCCCCAGACTGAACATCGTATCAAACAGTGGATTTCGGCTTAAATCGCGCCGCACTTGCAGCTTATCTACGAGATGTTCAAACGGATAATCCTGATGTTCGAACGCATGTAGCGCATTTTGTCTCACGTCACCCAAAAACTCGCGGAAGGTCAGGTTGCCCCCTGCCACATTTTTCAAGGCAAGTGTGTTGACGAACATGCCGACGATTCGTTCCACATCTGCGTGGGATCGACCTGCAATCGGTGTGCCGACTACGATTTCTTCCTGTCCTGCGTATTTAGACAGCAACACATTGTAGGCTGCCAAAAGCACCATGAACAGTGTTGAGCCCGTATTTGCAGCGAGTTGCCGCAACTCCGCAAGCATTTGATTCCCTGTACCGATTGCTACTGTGTCGCCTTCAAAGCCTTGAACAGTAGGTCTTGGGAAGTCATTTGGCAGGTTGAGTAACGGGATCTCCCCTGCGAAGACATTCGTCCAATAATCCTCTTGTTTTTGGAAACGCTCAGACTGGGACAGCTTCGTTTGCCAAGCAGCAAAATCTTTGTATTGGATGCGCATGTCAGGGAGCTGCTTTTCTTCGTACAAGCTCGCAAACTCCTTGGCGATGACTGCAAGCGATACGCCATCCGAGATAATGTGGTGCATATCCATGAAGAACAAATGTCGTTCTGCTCCCAGTTTGATCAAGTCAACCCGGAACAGCGGAGCCACTTCCAGATCAAACGGCTGGACTAACTCCTGAATGCGTTGCTCTACTTGGTCTTCTGTCGCCTCGGAAATACCGATGAGCAGCGTGACATCCTCATGTACTCGTTGTACTGGTTCCCCGTTTTCCGAATGGAAGGATGTTCGCAAGGATTCATGTCGTTTTACCAGTGTTCGGATAGCATGTTCAAAACGTTCGTAATCCAGATGGCCATCTATTATCAGCACATTTGGCACGTTGTAGCTGATCCCGCTTCCTTCAAACTCATGCAGGATGTACATTCTTTTTTGAGCGAACGAAACTGGGTAAAAGTCTGCTTGCTCTACTGGTTGAATGGTCTTGAACTGTTCAATCTCACTCGAGCTGATATAGGCAGCCAGTTCATGGATCGTAGGAGATTCAAACAGTGCTTTTAACGGAAGCTCGACCTGAAATGCTTTGTGCACCTGCGTGATCACATTCATAGCCTTCAGGGAATGTCCGCCCAGTTCAAAGAAGTTGTCGTGAATGCCTATCGCATGAATCCCCAGTACCTCTTGCCAAATTTCAGCCAGCTTCGTCTCAGTCGCGTTTTGTGGGGCGACATATGTGGAGCTTTGAACCCGATCACCAGTTGGTTCAGGCAATGCTCTGCGATCGAGCTTTCCGTTTGCAGTCAAAGGCAGTTTATCCATTTGGACATAGAAGGATGGCACCATGTAGCTAGGCAATTCTTTGGAAATAGCTTCTCTCAACTCTGCTGCGTCGAGTTCCGTTTCTGGAACAAAATAAGCGCAGAGAGCTTTTTGGCCGTTCGTATCATCCATTACCGTAACGACAGCTTCTTTTACCTTTGCTAGATTGGTGAGAACAGTCTCGATTTCCCCAAGCTCGATCCGATAGCCTCTGATCTTTACCTGTTGGTCGATACGTCCCAAATACTCAATCGTTCCATCCGCCTTCCATCTCGCCAAATCCCCTGTGCGGTACATGTTTTCACCAGAAACAAACGGATTCGGAACAAACATCTCGGCAGTCAATTCTGGCTTGTTCAAATAGCCTCTGGCTACCCCGTCTCCCCCTACGCACAATTCACCCGGCACCCCAATTGGCTGCGGCTGATTGTAGCGATCCACGATATAAGCAGTGGAGTTCGTTATCGGCTTCCCAATCGGAATATTGTCTTCGAATTCCTTCTCAATCAAATAGCATGTAGAGAAGGTTGTATTTTCTGTCGGGCCGTATCCGTTCCAAATTTCCAGAGCGGGATGGGCGCTGTTAACTTTGTTGATGTGTCTCGGCGACAGTGCTTCGCCACCGACGATTAACGCACGCAAGCCATCAAACATCGCTGGGTTGTCTTGCGAAAGCTGGTTAAACAGTGGTGAAGTTAACCACATCGTTGTAATCCGATTCTCTCGCAGGAAGCTTCCAAGCTTCTCCGCATCCAACAGAACATCCTTGCTCACGAGGAACAAGCTAGCACCATGCAACAGAGCTCCGAAAATCTCAAACGTCATGGCGTCGAAGCCAATAGCGCCCGTTTGAATCATGCGATCTTCTTCGCGTACCTGAACGTAGTTCGTATTTTTCACCAATCGGGTGACATTGCGATGCTCGACCATGACTCCTTTTGGTTTGCCCGTTGAACCCGACGTGTACATCACATAGGCCAAGTCCTTGGCGTCATTGTGGTTGGTCAGGTTACTCGCATCTTCTTGCTCCAGGCTCTCGTCTTCCAAAACGATTGGGATGAGACCTTCTTCGACGAGATGCAACAGATGTCTTTGAACAAGGACAACCTTCACACCGCCATCTTCGAGCATGTAAGAAATGCGCTCGGATGGATGCTCTGGATCAATCCCCAGGTAGGCGCCTCCTGCTTTGATGATCCCCATAATGCCTGTGATCATCTCGAGAGAACGATCTGCCAACATACCTACAACGCTGTCTCTTCCTACTTCCAATCGGCGAAGAGCACTTGCGATCTGATTCGCTTTTTGGTTCAGCTCCCGATACGTCAGCATCTGTTCGTTCATCACAACTGCAGTATGCTCGGGCGTTCTTTCCACTTGCTCCTCGAACAGCTCCTGAATCGTGCTTTCGCGTGGATACGCGGCAAACGTGTTGTTGAATGCAACAGTTACGATGTGTTTTTCTTCCTCACCGAGCAAGTTGATTTCACGCAACGCCGCTGTTTGGTCCGCAATGACTCCTCGTAGCACCTGGAGGAAATGACCTGCCATTCTTTCCATCGTGTCTCTTTGGAACAATTTCGTGGAGTACACGAGACCAAAATGAATTCCTGTCTCATCTTCATGCGCTTCCAGTGTGAGGTCGAATTTGGCGTTGCCTTGCTGCCCATCTCCGGAGTAGGCTTCAAATTTCAGCCCATCCAGCTCATAAGCTTTTTGGTCCAGGTTTTGCAAAATAAACATGGTGTCAAACAGCGGGTTTCTGCTGAGATCCCTCTGGATTTCCAGTTTTTCGACCAATGCTTCAAACGGATAATCCTGGTGGGCGTATGCGTGCAGCGTATTCTGTTTGACATCTTCCAAAAATGCCTGGAACGATTTCGTTCCATCAGGGTAATTTCGCAAAGCCATTGTATTGACAAACATCCCCAAGACTTTTTCTACATCCGCATGAGATCTGCCAGCAATCGGCGTTCCCACTACGATGTCTTCTTGGCCGCTGTATTTGGAAAGGAGCACATTGTAAGCTGCCAGCAAGACCATAAACAGCGTGGTTTGGTTCTCATGAGCCAGCTTGTATAAATCGTCCATCAACGTTTTGTCTGTTTGGAACGAAATGCAATCTCCCTCAAAACTTTGAACTAGCGGGCGAGAATAATCGGCGGGCAGATTCAGTACCGGAATGTCACCCGCGAAGGAATTCAACCAGTAGTTCTCATGCTTTGTATAGATGTCTGTTTGGAACAGATCAGACTGCCAAACAGCAAAATCTTTGTATTGAACAGCGAGCTCTGGCAAATGTTCGTTTCGATACAGCTTCGAGAATTCTTCCATGATAATTCCGACAGAGACGCCATCCGAAATGATGTGATGCATATCCATCAGGAAGAGATGTCGCTTCTCTCCCAAGCTGAAGAGTCCGACCCTCAACAACGGAGCCTTCTCGAGATCAAATGCCTGCACAAATGATTCGATGGTTTGCTCGACTTGGTCTTCCGTCAAATCCTCATAGCGCACATCCAGTTCGACTGCCTCATGTACACGCTGAACAGGCTCGCCATTCACTGTGTGGAAGGATGTCCGCAACGATTCGTGTCGCTTGACAAGCCCCTGTATCGCGGTTTCAAAGCGCGTATGATCCAGATCTCCTTCGATATACATCACGCTTGGCATGTTATAGACTGTGCCGGTGCCTTCAAACTGGCGCAGGACAAACATCCTCTTTTGTGCAGAGGAAACGGGATAATATTCTTGCCGCGGTACAGCCTGAATCGGTACATGTGTGTCTTTTCCACTTGTCTCGATATACTGTGCCAATGCCTGGATGGTAGGCGTCGCAAAGAGTACTCTGAGTGGAATCTCGACTTGATACTCTCGATGGATCTGTGCGGCGAGCGACATGGCTTTCAAGGAATGCCCACCTAGCTGAAAGAAGTTGTCGAGAACACCGATGTCGTTTACCCCAAGCACATGTTCCCAAATCTCTACCAGCCTGTTTTCCACAGGACTTGCTGGCGCCACATATTCTGCACCCGTTACAGGTCTGCCTTCTGGTTTCGGCAAGGCTTTTCTGTCGATCTTTCCATTAGGCGTAAGCGGGAGAAGATCGAGCTGGACCAGGTACGCAGGAATCATGTAAGACGGCAAGCTTTGCGACAGATGCGACCAAAGATTCGAGACTTCAAGCTTTTCTTCCGCCGTGTAATAAGCAGCAAGCGACGATTGGCCCTGTTCGTCCTCATGGACAATCACGACAGCTGAAGTCAGCTTTTCAAAGGAGAGCATAACCGACTCAATCTCGCCGATTTCAATCCGATATCCCCTTACTTTTACCTGTTCATCCAAGCGACCGATAAATTCAATCTTTCCGTCAGGGAGCCACTTTCCTAGATCGCCAGTCTTGTACATGCGCTCGCCTTCCGAATAGGGATGGGAAACAAACTTCTCTGCTGTGAGTTCCGGCTTGTTCCAATATCCACGTGCCAAACCGTGGCCACCGATGCAAATTTCCCCGACGACGCCGATTGGCTGTAGCTGATGGAATTTGTCCACGATATAGATGCCAGTGTTGGCAATCGGACGTCCGATCGTTATCGCAGAATCCAGTTGCGAAATTCGCTGCCAAGTGGCGACGACACTGCTTTCTGTCGGACCGTATTCATTGACGATGACCAATTGCGGATTCTGCTGATTGCTCTTCTCAACGAGCTGAGCAGATACTTTTTCGCCCCCAAGTGTAACGGTTTGCAGGGAGCTGATATCCGCAGCAGAACCGCATTCCAATATCGCTTGGAACAAACTTGGCACGCATGTCATTTGGGTGCATCTCGCAGCTGCAATGAGGTTTCTGAGAGATACTGGGTCTTTGGCTTCTTCATCCTCCGCCAAGACGACGGTTGAACCGGAAAGGATCGGTGTAAAGAAGGATAGAACAAAGGCATCAAACGCAAAGGATAAGGGCACCAGACTTCTATCATGGACGCTAAACTGATACTCCTCTTTCTTCCACAACACACTGTTGACGATGCCACGATGCTCAATCATTACTCCTTTTGGCTTACCTGTTGTCCCTGATGTGTAGATGACATAAGCCAAATCGGAAGCGGTTTGAATCGGATCAAGATTCGAACGGTTGGGAGAATAATTCTTCTCCTCCTCCAGATACAGGCATTCCACGCTCACACTAGAAGCCAGCTTAGCTCCAAGATGTATTTGGGTAAGCACCAGACGGGCTTCGCAATCCTCCAACATATAGGCCACACGATCTTCCGGATATTCGGGATCGATAGGCACATAGGCTCCACCTGCTTTCAAAATGGCCATGATTCCCACAACCATTTCTACAGAACGGTTTGCCATGATTCCTACGAATTGGTTAGCCTTTACTCCCCGTTCACGCAAGGTAACAGCAAGCTGGTTTGCTCGCTCATTCAGTTCGTGATAGGACATCTGCTTATCGCCGATTTCAACCGCAGCAGCCTGTGGTGTTTTTTCCACTTGCTCCTCAAATAGCTCATGTAGTGTCTTATTCTGTGGATATTCCTTATGCGTATGGTTGAATTCTACTAACAAGCGATGCTTTTCCTCATCGGAAAGCATAGTGATTTCGGACAAAGTAATATCTTGTTGCTCAATAACGGCATGAAGGATTTGGATGAAATGTGCCGCTATTTTTTCAATCGTCTCTCTTGTAAACAATTTGGTGCAGTAATCAACGCTAAAGATGATCTCCTCATCTTCTTCATACGCCTCTAATGACAGATCAAACTTGGCCTGATTCACGTCTGCCATATAAGGTGTAAACGTAAGTTGCTCCATTTCGAACGGCTTCTGATCCATATTTTGCAAAATAAATACGGTGTCAAACAAAGGATTGCGGCTCAGATCCCGTTGAATGTTCAGCTTATCGATCAGCTCATCTAGTGGATAATCCTGATTCTCAAAGGCTTTTAGCGTATTGTTTTTCACTTCTCCCAAAAAGCTAAGGAAGGACTTAGCCCCTACAGGCTCGTTTCGCAATGCCAGTGTATTGACAAACATACCGATGATCGAATCCGTTTCAGCATGGGACCTGCCAGCAGTAGGTGCACCAACAATAATGTCCTCTTGTCCAGAGTATTTGGAGAGAAGTACATTGTAGGCAGCCAGCAGAACCATGTAGAGCGTAGCTCCTGTACCATGAGCAAGTCGATTCAATTCTTTTTTCAAAAGGGCACCGGAGCTGAAAACAAATCGCTCACCCTCGAAGCTTTTCACAGAAGGTCTCGGATAATCCGTTGCAAGATTCAATACAGGAATTTCTCCCGTAAAAGTATCGATCCAGTAGGCTTCCTGAGCAGCAAACTCTCCCGTCTCGAACCATTGATTCTGCCAATGGGCAAAGTCCTTGTACTGAATGCTCAATTCTGGCAGCTCTTCCCCGTGATAAAGCTCGCCAAGCTCTTGAACAAGAATGCCAATCGATACACCATCCACCACAATATGGTGCAAATCCAGCATGAAAAGATGGCGTTCCGGAGCCAGTTTGACCAGTCCAGCGCGAATCAGTGGAGCTTTTTCCAAATCGAACGGTTGAATAAATTGCTCGACAATTTGTTTGAGCTCTCCCTCTGTTGACTCCATCAACGAGATTTCCAGCTCGACATCTTCATGTACGCGCTGAACAGTCTCTCCTTTCATGGAGTGGAACGAGGTACGCAGAGATTCATGGCGTCTCACCAGACGCTTGAGCGCTTGCTGCAAACGCTCTGTATCCAACTTGCCATCAATGTACAGGATGCCTGGCATGTTGTAGCTGATCTCTGCACCTTCCATTTGTCTGAGAATAAACATTCTCTTTTGTGCAGAAGACACCGAGTAATACTCCTGCTTTTGGACAGGTTCAATCTTCGTATACTTGCCTTTGCTCGCAGTAGCGATGTATGCCGACAAATCAGCGATCGTGGGCGATTCAAACAGCGTTTTCAACGGCACATCTACTTGAAGTGTACGCTGGATCAAAGAGATGACGTTCATCGCCTTCAAGGAGTGTCCGCCCAACTCGAAGAAGTGATCGTGTACCCCGATTGAGTTTACGCCAAGAACACTTTGCCAAATGTCTGCGAGAGTGGCTTCCACTTCATTGCGTGGCGCTACATACACGGTTTCAGATGAGGATGCTCCCTCAGGTTGAGGCAATGCTTTGCGATCTACCTTGCCATTTGCCGTGACCGGCAGCTTCTCCAAATAAACAAAATAAGAAGGAACCATATAAGATGGCAAATGGGACGCCATGTAAGCTCTCAGATCGGCTGTCTTGATTTCCTGATCGGCAACGATATAGGCGTACAAGTTGTTTTGCCCTTTTTCATCTGGACGGGCAAGGACAATGGCCGTTTTTATCCATTCATGCTGCAAAAGCCTTGCTTCGATCTCACCCAGTTCGATCCGGTGGCCTCTGATTTTGACCTGATGGTCGATGCGTCCGAGATATTCTACATTGCCGCAGGCTAGGTACCTTACTATGTCTCCGGTTCGGTACATTCTGCTACCCGGTTCAAACGGATTGTCAATAAAGCTGGCTGTTGTCAGTTCTTCACGATTCCAGTAGCCGCGGGCCAAACCATCGCCAGCAATGCACAGTTCTCCTGCAACTCCTACAGGCTGGAGCTGGTTGCTCGCATTTACGACGTACAAGCGGACGTTATCAATCGGTTTGCCAATGGGAATCACGCCATATTCCGGCAAACGAGGGCAAATCCAGTATGTTGCATCAATCGTGGATTCTGTAGGGCCATAGAGGTTAATCAACTGTGCCGTTTGCGTCTGGTAAAAGCGCGAAACAAGTGCAGGTGCCAATGCTTCTCCACCGCAGAAAACGCGTTGCAAGCTCGTGCAAGAGCTCCATTCCGGTTCAGTCATGATCAGGTCCAGCAAGGAAGGAACCATCTGTAAAGTCGTGATCTTCTCTTCTCTGATCATGCGAGTCAAGTACTCGATGTCGCGATGTCCGTCTGGCTTTGCCAGTACCAGGCGTCCTCCCGTGATCAGTGGCAAATAAAATTCCCATACGGAAGCATCGAAGGAAAACGGCGTTTTTTGCAAGACAGCATCCTCTGTAGTCAGTGGGAAGGCATTCTTCATCCAAAGCATGTGATTGCAAATCGCTTGATGCGCGATCATAACCCCTTTGGGATTTCCGGTCGATCCAGATGTATAGATGACATAAGCCAAGTCATCCCTGCCAGAGATATTGTCAAGATTGGTGTCGTCACCTGTATAAATCGCTTCATCGTCTACGTCGATGATTTCTCCTGCATACTCTACTGTCTCTTTCAAATGACGCTGTGTCAGTAGAATCGGAGCTTTGCTGTCGCTGAGCATGTATTGGATTCTTTCTGGCGGGTAGCTAGGATCAATTGGCGTATACGCACCACCTGCTTTTAACACGGCCAACATGCTCACGACCATCCCGATGGAACGGTCTACCATAATTCCGATCATCGTATCTGGTTGAGTTCCTTTGCTCCGCAGCAAACGAGCTACTTGATTGGCCCGGGCGTTCAACTGGCGATAGGTCAAGGTGTATCCGTCATAGGCTACTGCTTCTTGATCTGGCGTCAACAATACTTGCTCTTCAAACAATTGATGCAAAACCTGATCAGCGGAACGTTCAACAAAAGTATCGTTGACGTTCAGAATGAGAGCACGTTTTTCTGCTTCCGTCATCATGTCGATTTCTGCTAACTTGGCATTCGGCTGTGCAGGAATGGTACGCAAGATTTCCAGATAATGATGGGTCATTCTTTGGATGGTTTCTTTCTTGAATAGCTTCGTTCCAAATGCGAATTGGAATTGAATGTCGGACTGCGATTCACTCGCATTCAAAGCAAGATCGAACTTTGAAATTTTGTTAAATAACTCATACGGAGCTGCTATAAGCTGGTCGATTTCCAGCGACTGCTGATTCGCATTTTCCAAAGAAAACATGGTGTCAAACAAAGGATTTCGACTAATGTCACGTTGAATCGCCAGCTTTTCCACCAGCTCTTCAAATGGATAGTCCTGATTGTCATAGGCCGCCAGCGCATTTTGTTTCACTTCATGCAAGAATTGGGTAAAGGTTTTGTCGCTCACAGGATGATTTCTCATCGCCAACGTATTCACAAAGATCCCCATGATGTTTTCCACGTCGGCATGGGAACGACCAGCGACAGGCGTACCGACAATGATATCCTCTTGGCCGGAATACTTGGACAGCAGTACATGGTAAGCCGCGAGCAAGACCATATACAGGGTTGTACCCGTATCTGTTGCTACCTTGCGCAAACGCTCGGTCAATTCTTTTCCTGTATCAAAAAGAACCAGATCCCCTTCAAAGCTTTGAATAGTTGGACGCGGATAATCAGTCGGCAGATTGAGCAAAGGAATTTCATCAGCAAACGTATTTAACCAGTGGAGCTCCTGCTTCTTGTACACGTCCGTCTGGAACAGCTCATTTTGCCAAGCAGCGAAATCCTTGTATTGGAGAGAAAGAGGTTGCAAGGCTTCCCCTTGGTACAACTTGGCAAATTCACTCAGCAAAATTTGGGACGAAACACCGTCCGAGATGATATGGTGCATGTCTAGCAGGAACAAATGACGGTCTTTGCCCAACTTGACCAAGCCTGTTCGAATCAACGGAGCGATTCCGAGGTCAAATGGACGGACAAAATCGCGCATGATCTGCTCCGCCTTGTCTTCCGTAGACTTCAGCATCAGGATTGGTACTTCTACCTCGTCATGCACTTTCTGTACAGGCTCACCATCGATACGGTGGAAGGAGGTACGCAAAGCTTCGTGGCGCTCTGCCAGTCGTTGGACCGTGCTAGCAAAACGATTGTAATCCAGCTTTCCTTCCAGGAACATTGCCCCTGAAATGTTATAGCTGATGCCACTTCCTTCAAATTGCTGAAGGATGTACATTCTTTTTTGAGCAGAAGATACGGGATAAAATTCTTTTACCTCAACCGGTTGAATGGCTGTGTACTTGCTTTTCCCCGACTTCGAGATAAAGGAAGCGAGCTGGGATACGGTCGGATTCTCGAACAGTGCCTTTACTGGCAAATCCACTTCCAACGCTTTAGAGACTTGAAAGATGACTGTCATAGCCTTCAGTGAATGTCCGCCCAAATCAAAGAAATGATCGTGAACGCCTACACGGCTAACTCCCAGGGCCTGCTGCCAAATCTCAGCCAATTTTGTTTCCGTTTCATTCTGAGGAGCGACGTACGCTGTTCCCGTTACAACTGCACCGTCAGGCTTCGGCAATTTCTTCCGCTCTACTTTTCCATTGGCTGTCAGCGGAATTTCCTCCAAACGGATAAAGAAGGACGGGATCATGTAGGAAGGAAGCGTACTTCCCAGATGCTCCCTCAATTCCGAAACGGTCAACTCCTGCTCGGAAACAATGTAGGCATAGAGCACATTTTGACTACTGTCATCCTTTTCAGCGATGACGACGGCTTCCTTGATCCATTCATGCTGCGTCAATCGCGTCTCAATTTCGCCCATCTCAATCCGATGCCCACGAATTTTGACTTGATGGTCGATTCTTCCCAAATATTCCATATTGCCATCTGGGAGCCATTTCGCCAGATCGCCTGTTCGATACATTTTGGTCCCCGGACGGAACGGATTATCGATGAACTTTTCCTGGGTCAGATCTGGTCTATTGAAATATCCTTTCGCTACGCCATCTCCGGATATATACATCTCGCCAATTGACCCAACGGGTATCGGCTGCATAGAGGAATCGAGTAAATAAAGCTGGACATTGTCTGCAGGAACTCCGATTGGTACCGATTCTTGGATCGGTTTTTTAGGGTCATACAAATAAATCATGCAGCCCACAACGGTTTCGGTAGGTCCATACTCATTGAAAATCTTGACATTCTGTCCGAAGTTCTCATAGATTCTCTTCGCCAATTGGGTTGGCAAGTTCTCACCACCGACAATAAACCGTCGGATGCTGCTGTTTGTTCCATCTATTTCTTCAATTAGCTTCAAATGTGTTGGCGTCAGCTTGATGATTCCCACTTGATTATCTTGGATGATGTCTAAAATGACCTGTACCTTATCTGTTCCTCTGTAGACATAGATCGTATTGCCTGACAGAAGCGGCGTGAAGATCGAGGTGACAGTCAAATCAAACGAAATGGAAGAGTACAGCGGAAAGTCTACAGCTTCCCCTTGGACATACTCCTTGTTCGCCCACCAAATGTAATTGACTAGACCTCGGTGGGTAATCATCGCGCCTTTTGGATTCCCCGTGGACCCGGAAGTATAGATCATGTACGCCAAATCGTCCGGTGTGCATGCTGTGTCAAGATCCGAACGGTCTCCTTCAAACAAGGAAGGATTGTCTAGGTAGAGGATGTCGCCTTCAAACTCGACTTTTTCCTGAAGATGAGACTGTGTCAAGAGAATGGTGGTCTGACTGTCATCCAGTAAATACTGAATTCTGTCTATCGGATACTCGGGATCAATCGGCAAATAGGCACCGCCTGATTTTAGAACTGCCATAATAGCCACGATCAGCTCGAGTGAATGCTCTGCCATAATGGAGACGAAACTGCCTTGGGTAATTCCTTTCCCACGCAGAGCTCTGGCCAACTGGTTGGAACGCTCCTGAAGCTCCTGGTAAGTAAGGCGATCTTCCCCGCAAACAACTGCAACTTTCGAAGGCGTCTGTCTTGCTTGCTCCGCGATCAGCTCGAAAATCATTTTATCGCGTGGATAATCGGCGGTCGTGTCGTTATAAGCTACCAGCAATTGCTGTTTTTCTTCATCCGTGATGATTCCGATATCTTCAAGCAGTACATTCGGATTGTGAATGACCTGCTCAATGATCGTTTTCAAGTGCCCTTCTACTCGGTTCATGAATGACTCTTCATAAACCGATGCATTATAGCTCAACTTCACATACATCTCATTCGAAGGTGCGACTGCTACCACAACGTTAAAATCATAGGAAGTCTGTTCTTCCCCATTTTCCACGTTGAATTGAAAGCCTAAGGAATCCTCCCGATCATTCGTAGCATGATCCGGGTAGTTTTCATACGTCACCAAATGATCGATTAACTCCTGTTTCAGTACCGTCTTGCTCTGAATTTCGTACAGCGGAGCGAAATCATAAGAAGCAGAAGCCAAGGCTTGCTTCTGAACTGTTTTTAGCAGCCCACTGAAGGTTTGTTTTCTGTTCGTTTGCACGCGGGTTGGGATCGTGTTAATGAACAATCCAACCATGCTCTCAATCCCCTGGATCCCTGGCGGACGACCTGACACAACAGAACCGAATACCACATCGTCCGAATTTTTGTACTTGCTCGCCAAAATACCCCAAAGAGATTGAAAAACGCTGCTCATCGTAGCCTGATTCTGATTGGCAATCTGCATCAGCTGCTGAATCTTCTCAGGTGCGACCGTGAAAAGATTCTCCACATGTACATAATTGCCATCTTCCGCTACATTCTTCTTTTTAGGGAAATCAGACTGATGGTCATAGCCTTCCAAGTAGTTCTGCCAGTAATTAAGTGCTTCTTCTTTGTTTTGCTTATCCAGCCATTTGATATATTCGCTGTATGGTTTGGTCGCTTCCCGCGGAACGGCCTCGCCCTTACGAATGGCGGCATAGTACGCGAGCAGCTTATGAAGCAATACGCCCAAAGACCAGCCGTCGACGATGATATGGTGGAATGCCCAAACGAACTGATACAGGTTCTCCCCCGTCTGGAAAATGGCTGCTTTCATCAAGACGTCTTTCGTCAGCTCAAACGTATGATGCTGGTTGGTATACGCTTTTATGTAATCGTTCTGATCATCTATAGGTAAATGAGCAATGTTTTCGAAATGAACGGTAACTTTTCTCTCTTTAAAAACAACCTGTCGAGGTCGCTGCAGGTTTTGATAAACAAACACAGTGCGCAAAACCTCATAGTTCTCTACGAGCTTGTTCATGCTCTCTTCAAAAATGGGTAGGTGAAAATCACCTTGGAGCTTTGCGGACATCTGGAGGCAGTAGGCGCTGCTGTCTGTATCTTTGACAGCATGAAACAACATACCCTCTTGCAATGGGGTTAACGGATAAATTTTTGCAATATTTTCCTGCTTATTCATTCTGCACCTCAACTCTGTGATTTATCGATTTAAAGAGGGTTCCTCCAATAAAAGCGAAATGTCCCAGCTTTTATTGGAGGAATAGCATTTCTCATGTCGCCTGATTAGATTAATTCCAGGATGTTCTCCAGTTCTTCCATGGAAAGGTCATCATCACCCAGATCACTCGGGGTCAATTCTCCACTTTCTTTTGATAGGCAATGCTCAATAATGCTGAGCAAGTGATTCCGATAGCTGTCTGCCAATTTCGCGATGGTTTCTTCCTTATACTGGAGACTGCTGTAGCCAAAACTGATCTGGAGCTTTCCATCCTCGATCATGCCGGAAATATCCAACAAGAATACTCTCTCCGATTCTGGACTGAAAAGCTGACCCGTACCAAGTGGCGAGAAAGTAAACCCGCCAGATTTTACATCCGAATCAAATTGCCCGAGGTAGTTAAAGCTGATTTCCGGTTGCAGGCTAAATTGCAGGGATGAACGCAGTTGATCCGCCGTCATCGTGCGTAAAATCTCGTAGCCAATTCCTTTTTTCGGAATATGGCGCAAGCTTTCTTTGATTTGCTTGATTTGGTATGACAAGTCCTTTGATTTTTCCATATCAAGCACGACAGGGAACTGAGATGTGAACCACCCAATCGTTCTGGTCACATTCATTTCATTCTGAATATCTTCGCGACCGTGACCTTCCAGGTTGATGACAGCGTAGTCGGTATTCGCCCACTCTTTCACCGTTAATCCCAACGCTGTCAGCAACAGGTCATTCATTTCTGTGTGATAGGCATGATGAACGTGACGTAAAAGGTTTTCTGTCTCTTGGGCTGTTAACTCTACCTTCGCCGTACGAGTGTGCTTTTGTTTACAATCTGCTGTAACAAAATCGGTTGGCAACTTTTCTGCCATGCTCGTGCTCTCGAGGTTGTGCCAGTACGCAGCTTCACGTAAAAGCTCGTCACTCTCCGCATAGTTTTGCAATTGAGCCGACCAATCCTTGAATGAATCTGTCTTTTTCGGCAAGACGAGCTCCTGATTGTGGAGGGCCTGCGAATAAGCAGATGAAAAATCTTCAAACAAGATGCGCCAAGAGACGCCATCCACAACCAGATGATGAATGGCAATCAGTAAATGATCCCCTTCCGTTGTGGAGAAGAGTGCCAAGTGGACGAGTGGTCCCTGTTCCAAATCGATACTGCTTTGGATCTGATCAGACAACTCTAAAATATGAGCTGTGCTATTTGCATGGTCTTTCAAGTCATACGAATGGAAGCGGAATCTCTCACCTGTCAGCGCTCGATTGATTTGCGTGATTGTCTCATTCTCCTGTTTGTATATCATGCGCAACGCATCGTGGTGCTCGACGATTTTATAGAATGCCTGCTGAACAAGTCCCGGATCAAAGCCATCCTCTCGGAACAGCATGACAGCCTGATTCCAGTGGTGACGGTCAGTGAAATTACGCTCGAAGAACCACTTCTGGATGGGGGTCAAGCCAATCTCGCCTTCTACTACTCCCTGATCGCTCTCTCTGTTGTTCGGAATGACATGGGCAGCAACTTGTTCAATGGTCGGATATTGGAACAGTTCCTTCATCGCCAGCGTCCAGCCGGATGTGTGCAAACGCGTGGATACCTGAATGGCTTTGATGGAATCTCCGCCCAATTCAAAGAAGTTGTCTTTCACTCCCACTTGCCCAATTCCCAATACCTCTGCCCAAGTCGTTGCAAGTAAGTGTTCCAGTTCGTTTTGCGGTGCTTCATATTCTCTGCCCGATTTCTCTTCGTGGCTTGGCTTTGGCAATGCTTTGCGGTCAATTTTGTCATTCGGTGTCAACGGCATCTTATCCAACTGAACAAAGAAGGAGGGAACCATATAATTTGGCAATTCTTTTCCCATAAATTCTCGCAGTTGTGCCGGATTTGCTTCCCCATCGGCCACATAGTATGCGCACAGGTAAGGTTGCCCCTGGTCATCCAAATGTGTGATGGCTGCTGCCTCAATAATGGACTCATATCGCAACAGAACACTTTCGACTTCGCCCAGCTCTACCCGATGACCGCGTACCTTCACCTGATGATCGATTCTGCCGAGATACTCGATATTTCCGTCCGGAAGCCATTTAGCCAGATCTCCAGTACGATACATCTTCTCTCCTGGCACAAACGGATTGTCGACGAATTTTTCAGCCGTCAGTTCTGGTCGATTCCAATATCCTCTGGCTAGCGACACCCCGCTGATGCACAATTCACCTATTTGACCGACTGTCTTCAATTGCATTTGTTCATCCACGATGAAGAGCTTCGTATTCTGAATCGGTTTGCCAATCGTAATGGACTGACCAACTGGTTCATGCGGCAAAGCTTTCCAGAGTGTCGCGCAAACCGTACTCTCTGTGGGACCGTAGCCATTGACATAGGTCACTTTCTCTTTCCATTGCTCTACCAACGCGGTAGATGCTGACGATCCAGCAGTGATCAGGATACGCAATGACGGCATACGGTCAGGCTCAAGATAAATGGCATACGTCGGCGGCAACGTGAGAATGGTAATTCCGTTTTTGTGGACGTATTCCTCAAATTTGCGGAAATCGTTGATCGTATCACGCGAGATAATATACAAGGTCGCTCCTGTCAATAGAGCCATAAACATATCCCACACCGATGCATCAAAAGAGATACTCGCAAAATGTCCTGGCCGATCTTGTGGGGTTACGCCGACTTGATTCTTGAAAACCGCCTGTAGATTGGCTGCCCCTTTGTGCTCCAGCATGACTCCCTTTGGATTGCCAGTGGTACCGGACGTGTAAATGATATAGGCAAGATCTGACGGCTTGTTGATGCAAAGCAAATTGTCTGTATGCGACGAATAGCTCCCCGCGTCGTCCAAATCGATAATTTCTGCCTGACTGGACACCTTGTGGATCAAGTGAGAATGGGTAAGCACGAGCTTCGCTTGACTGTCCTCGATCATATAGCGAATTCTTTCTTCGGGATAATCAGGATCGACAGGCAAAAAGGCTCCGCCAGCTTTTAAAATGGCGAGTGTTGCAATGACCATTTCCAATGAACGCTCTACCATCATGACGACGATTTGCGAAGGACCTACTCCTTTTCCCCGCAAAACCGCGGCTAGCTGGTTCGCTCTTTCATTGAGCTCTTGGTATGACATGCTCTTCTCTTCAAATACAATAGCCGTTTGATCAGGCGTGTTCGCTGCCAGTTCCTCAAAGAGCTGTTGTATGGTCTGGTCTTCCGTGAACTCTCTGTCTGTATGATTGAACTCCACTAGCAACAACTGCTTTTCTTCTGCCGTCAGCATCTCAATCTCTTGAAGCTGCCTATCAGGTTCTGCCGTAACGTTGCGTAGAATTTGCATGAAATGACGCGACATTCTGTCTACGGTGTCTCTTCTAAACAGCTTGGTGCTGTACTCCAGTCGCAGCAACAGGTCAGTTTCCCGTTCAGTCAGGTGAAAAGACAGGTCGAACTTTGAAATGGCAAGCGCGCTCGTCGATTCATAGGGATGATAGGTCAGTTGACCCATTGTTTTTTGGTACAGTTCGTCGGTTTGCAGAATGAACATGGTATCAAAAAGTGGATTGCGTCCCGGATCACGTTGAATGCCAAGCTTTTCAACCAGACTTTCCAACGGATAATCCTGATGATCATATGCATCCAGGGCATTCTGCTTGACTTCCATCAGAAACTCCTTGAAGGTCTTCTCTGCTGTCGGTGTGTTTCTGATTGCTAGCGTATTGACGAACATACCGACAATCGGCTCGAGCTCGGCGCGCGTCTTGCCGGAGATTGGCGTTCCGACAACGATATCCTCCTGCCCCGCATACTTCGAGAGCAGCAAATTGTAAGCGGCTAGCAAGACCATAAACAAGGTCGTTTTTGTTTCTGCAGCCAACGCGTGTAAAGCTTCCAGCAGAGGTCTATCGGTAGCGAGTACGATTTGATCACCCTCAAAGCTTTTCACAGCTGGTCGTGGAAAATCTGTCGGGATCTCCAACACTGTGTTATGCCCCTCAAACTCGTGACGCCAGTACTCTTCCTGCTTCTTGAAGTCATCTGACTCTTTAAAACGTTTTTGCCAGACAGAAAAATCTTTGTATTGGATACGCAGCTCCGGCAATTGTCTGCCTTGGTACAATTCCGCTAGTTCATTGAAAATAATCGTGACGGACGAGGCATCCGAAGCAATATGATGCATGTCATACAAGAGAAGATGACGTTCATCCGAGATTTGCACGAGACCCATGCGCAGCAGTGGCGGAACAGCCAGATCAAATGGACGGACAAACGCATGGAAAATTTCATCGATCTGATGTTCTTCTGCACTCCGATACTCCATTTCCACTTCCACGTGGTCATGAATTTTTTGGACCAACTGATCTCCTACCATCTCAAAGGAAGTTCTCCAGATTTCGTGACGATCTACCAATGCTTGCAGAGCATGCACCAATTGATCGCGATCCAGTTGCCCCTCTAGCATGATCATTCCAGGCGTATTGTAGCTGATACCCGCCCCTTCCAACTGATGGAGCACGTACATCCGCTGCTGGGCAGATGATACCGGGTAGTAATCTTGTGGTTCTGCTGGTTGAATCGATGCATCTGGCGCATTCTCACTGTTTGCTATCAGCCTGGACAAGGCTCGAACGGTAGGCTGTTCAAAGAAACGCTTCAAAGGAAGATCGGTTTGAAACTCCCGATGCACATGCGCCACTACCGTCATAGCTTTCAAAGAATGTCCACCCAGCTCAAAAAAGTTATCCATCACTCCGATGCCGGAGATGCCAAGGACGTTTTCCCAAATCTTTGCTAGTGTTGCCTCTACTTCATTGGCAGGCGCGACATACTCCACGCCTGTTGTAGGCTTTCCTTCAGGCTTCGGCAGCGCTTTTCGATCGATCTTGCCATTTGGCGTGAGCGGGAAAGCATCCAGTTGAATCAGATAGGGCGGTACCATATACGCTGGCAGTTCTTGAGATAGATGTGTTCGAAGTGCCGTTTCCGAGATGTTGTCTTTACCGGTGAAATAGGCGGTCAGATACGCGTCCCCGCTTCCATCCTGATAAGCAACGACAATCGCTTCATTTGTCGTTTCATAGCTGAGAAGAACCGATTCTATCTCCCCGATCTCAATCCGGTATCCTCTCACTTTTACTTGTTCATCCAGGCGTCCTGCGAATTCAATCGTACCGTCAGGGAGCCATCTGCCAAGGTCGCCCGTCTTGTACATGCGTTCACCTGGCTCAAATGGATTGGAAACAAACTTCTCATCGGTAAGCTCTGGTTTGTTCCAATAACCACGTGCCAAACCGAGTCCACCTATGCATATCTCTCCCACTACCCCGATTGGTAGCAGCTGGTGCGAATGGTCCACGATGTATATGCTTGTGTTTGCTATCGGCCGTCCAATGGTGATCGGAGCATCCGGGAGCGTATCGCACAGATAGGTGGCGATAACACTGCTTTCTGTCGGACCGTACGCATTGACAGCAATCATCTGCGGATTCATCTCTTTGCACATCTCAACTAACTTCGGCGATAGCTTTTCTCCCCCGAGCACGGCCATTTTCATCGGACTGATCTCGTCGGTGGTGCTGCATTCCAAAATCGCCTGGAACAAACTCGGCACGCACAACGTGTAGCTGCAACTCCATGTTGAGATCAGGTTTTTGAGCGCGATCGGATCTTTGGCTTCTTCATCCTTCGTTAAGACAACAGTTGAACCGGATAGAATCAATGCAAAGAAGGTAAGGACAAAACCATCAAAGGCAAAGGATAGAGCCAACAAACCTCTGTCATGGACAGATAAGGCAAACTCTTCTTTGTTCCACGTCACACTGTTGACAATACCTCGGTGCTCCACCATGACCCCTTTTGGCCTGCCTGTCGTACCTGATGTGTAAATGAGATAAGCTAGATTGGTAGCCGTATGAATCGGGTCAAGGTTTGTGGTGATACGAGAATAGTTATTCTTATCCTCCAGATACAGGCATTCCACCCCAGCAGCAATCTTTGTTCCAAGATGCTCATGGGTAAGCACCAGACGGGCTTCGCAATCTTCCAGCATATAGGCAATGCGATCATTCGGATATTCTGGATCGATAGGCACATATGCTCCGCCAGCCTTGAGAATGGCTAGGATTCCAATCACCATCTCTAAGGAACGATTTGCCATAATCCCAACTCGTTGGTCAGCCGTTACTCCTTTTTTCCGTAATGTACGAGCAAGCTGATTGGCTTTCTTATTGAGCTCCTGATATGTCAACTTTTTGTCCCCGCAAACCAGCGCGATTTGATCAGGGTTTTTTTCTACTTGTTCTTCAAATAGCTGTGGAAGTGTGCTTTCCAATTGAACAGGCTTGAATGTGTCATTAAAATGGACCAGCAACTCCTGCTTTTCTTCCTCGGTGAGCATCTCCATCTGATAGAGAGCCAAGTCCGTGTTCCGGATGACTTCTTGCAAGATTTGGATGTAATGACGCGACATGCGTTCGATGGTCTCCTGCTTGAACAGCTTGGTGCAAAATTCGAAGCAGAACATGAGTCCTGCGTGGTCTTGGGTTGCTTCGAGCGACAAGTCGAATTTCGCCATTTTGCCCTCTGGCACGTAAGGCGTCACTGTCATGCCCTCGATCTTGATCGGATTGGCATCCATATTTTGCAAAATGAACAACGTGTCAAACAATGGATTACGGCTTCGATTTCGATTGACCGCCAGCTTTTCAACGAGTTCCTCAAACGGGTACTCCCCATGCTCAAATGCAGAGAGTGTATTGTCCTTCACTTCTCGTAAAAATTGCTTGAAGCTTTTGGTTGCCACCGGCTGATTTCTCATTGCCAGCGTGTTGACGAACATACCCGTGATGCTTTCTGTGTCGGGGTGCGTTCTTCCAGCTGTCACGGTTCCAACTACCATGTCTTCTTGCCCGGAGTATTTTGCGAGCAAAACATGATAGGCTGCCATGAGCACCATGTAGAGCGTAGTACCAGTATCGGCCGCCACTCGTTGCAAGCCATCCAGCAGCTGTTTTTCAGAGCGGAATAGATAACGTTCGCCCTCAAAGCTTTGAATAGACGGTCGAGAGTAGTCCAAAGGCAGGTTCAAGACAGGAACTTCTCCAGCGAATCGCTCGGTCCAATACGCTTCCTGTTTGCTGTATTCGTCTGTCTGTGCCAGACCTTTTTCCCAAACCGCAAAGTCTTTATATTGAATGCGTTGCTCTGGCAAGGATTTGTCTTGATAGAGCTGCGCAAGATCATTCAGGATGATTTGCGATGACACTCCATCCGAGATGATATGGTGCATATCGATGATCATGACATGGCGACGCTCTCCCAGTTTGACCAGTCCAACTCGACTTAATGGCGCTTTTTCCAAATCAAACGGACGCATGAAATCCGTGATGACTTCATTCAAACCATCTTCTGTCGCTTCCATGTGGGCGATTGGTAGTTTGCATTCCTGATGGATGCGTTGAACCAGCTCACCGTTGATGGTATGGAAGGAGGTTCGCAGCGATTCATGACGACTCACCAGATTGGAAATGGCTTGCTCCAGCTGCTGCACATTCAATTCCCCATCGAGTACCGTCACAACGGGCAGATTGTACACCGTACTAGCCGGATCAAGCTGGTTTAAAATGAGCATGCGTTTTTGCGCAGAGGATACAGGATAATGCTCTTGCATGACGACCCGCGGAATAGCGAGATAGGTTACTTCCTCTTCGCCTTCCACATACTTGGCGATTTCTTGAATGGTTGGTCTCTCAAACAACACGCGAAGCGGAACATCTGCTTGGCAGTCTTTTTGCATCCGGGAAATGAGATGAATCGCTTTTAGCGAATGGCCCCCCAGTGTGAAAAAATTATCCTGAATGCCAATCGGGGACACGCCGAGTACGCTTTCCCAAATCGCTGCCATTTTCTGTTCCAGTTCGGTTGTCGGAGCGAGGTAATCCGCTCCCTTAAAAGCATTCCCTTCAGGTATGGGCAAGGCTCTTCTGTCTGTTTTTCCATTAGGTGTAACCGGAATCCGCTCCAGCTTCATAAAGAAGGAAGGGATCATATACTCAGGCAGCGTTCGTGATAAGTACGCACGCAGTTCCTCGTTGCTCACTTCCTCTGTCAAAACGACATAGGCGCACAAATATTTACCGCCAGTCTCATCCGTTCTATCGATGACCACAGCTTCCTTAATCAAGGCGTGGTTGAGCAAGTGCGATTCGATCTCTCCCAGCTCGATACGATGACCCCTGATTTTTACCTGATGGTCGATCCGCCCTAAAAACTCGATATTGCCATCTGGCATCCAACGAGCGAGGTCACCCGTTCGATACATTCTTTCTCCTGATTGATACGGGTTTTCGAGAAACTTCTCCGCAGTCAGCTCCGGATTGTGCAAATACCCTCTTCCTACGTTCGCACCAGAGATATACAGCTCCCCAACGATACCCTCTGGTTTCATCTGGAGCTTTTCATCCAGGATATAAATGCCTGTGTTGCTGATCGGTTTTCCGATTGGTGGTAGCTCTGGTATATCCATGCTTGGGTCCATTGTGTAGGTGGTTACCACATGTGTTTCAGACGGCCCGTAATGATTGTGCAAAAATACGTGATGGTTCCGCAGATATTTCTGTAGCTCATGTGTGACGACGAGCTGTTCTCCGGCTGTGATAATATGCTTGACGCAACGCGGGAAGCTTTGCGCATAATCTTTTTCGTTAAAGATAAATTTCAAGAAGGATACAGGGAGGGACAAAATGCTGATCTGTTTTTCCTGGATAAAGACAAACAGTTTTTCTACATGACGTCTCATCTCATTCGTGATGAGATAGAGCTGTCCCCCGGAAAGCAGCGTGGAGAAAATCTCCTGGTAGCAAACATCAAAGCTGCATGTGGTGTATTGCAATACTTTTTCATGAAAATCGATGTTGGTCTTGGCAAACGTAAAGTGCATCAGATTTGCCATGTTTTTATGCTCAAGCATGACGCCTTTTGGTTTACCTGTCGTTCCTGAAGTGTAGATAATATAAAACAAGTCATCTGGATGATTGATCGTTTCTACAGAAGCACTACTCTCTTCCCAGATGGCTGGTGTGCTGATATCTATTTTTTCAGTAGAGGCAGAGACTTTCTCTAGTAGATGCTGCTGGGTCACTACCAATTGAATCCCGCTATGCTCGAGCATGTAGGCAATTCGTTCTTCTGGCAGCTCTGGATCAATCGGTACAAACGCACCGCCAGCTTTCAAAACCCCAAGAATTCCAACAATCATCTCGATCGAACGATCCATCATCGTTCCAACGAGACTGTCTGCTGCAATCCCTCTTCCTCTCAAAAATCTGGCGAGCTGATTGGACTTTTCATCTAACTCCCGATACGTCAACTGCTGTTCTCCGAAAACGACAGCAATCTGATCAGGTGTCCTTTCCACTTGTTCCATAAAGAGCTCGTGCATGGTTTTCGTTGGATAGGCAGCGGACGTATCAAGGTTTCTGGCCATTAGCTGTTGTTTTTCAGTTTCTGTCAGCAAAGTAACCTGTTGAAGGGTGAGCTTCGGATTGTTTGCCACGCAAGCCGCAATCTGCTTAAGGTGCCCAGCCATTTTTTGGATAAAGGCTTCGTCGAAAACAGCAGCATTATAATCAAACCGCATCGCAATCTCTTCTTTGGGCATTACCATGACGGTCATGTCATAATTGGTAGGCTCAAACATCTCGACATCAGAAATGGTAAAGCCTACTTGCTGTGTTGCTACTTTTTTCTGCAAGGCCTCGACTAACGGATAGTTTTCGATGACCATCAAGTGATCGATCAAATCTTGCTTCAATACGGAATCGTTTTGAATATCGTACAAAGGCACATGCTCATATTGCTGGGATTGCAGTGTTTTTTGGTGCACATCCTGTAACAAGTCGGCAAAGGTTTGCTCGTTTTTCGCTTGAATGCGGAATGGAATGGTATTGATGAACAACCCAACCATTTTGTCGATTCCTACGATTTCAGCAGGTCGCCCGGATACAACAGAGCCGAATAGCGCATCATTCGTAGCATTATAGGATTGGAGGAGAATCCCCCATAAGGTTTGAATCACAGTCGGCAATGTCACTTGATTTTGACTTGCTATCGCAGAAAGCTGCTGCGTCAGCATGCGGTCCAGCACAAAACGATATTGTGCTGGTAGAAAGGCTTTGCTAGAAGACTTCCCAAATTTCGGCAAGGAAGTTTGCTGTTCAAATTGTTCCAGATAGTCTCTCCAATATGCGAGAGCAGCCTCTTTATCTTGCTTTTCCAGCCAACGAATAAATTGGCTGTATGGCTGCACTGGGTCAAGGGAAATCGGAGCCCCGTTCTTTAAGGATAAATAGACGGAAAGCAAATCATCAAAAATAATGCTAAAGCACCAACCATCCATGAGTATGTGATGAAAACTCCAGATGATTTGGTATTCGCTCTCCGTCATTTGGAAAATAGCCACTCTCATCAACGAATCTTTCGCCAGATGAAAGGTTTTCTCTTGGTCATTCCTTTTGTACTGTGTGTAGCGCTGCTGTTTTTCTTGCTCGTCGTATGCAGTTAAATCGCAAAATAGGATGGGAATGGGCCGTTCCTTCAAGACAACCTGCAAAGGCTGCTTTAATTTTTCATAGAGAAACAGCGTGCGGAACACATCATATCTCTCTACCAGCACATGCAAGCTATTGGTAAACAAACCAACATCAAGATTGCCCTGAATCGAAATGGACATCTGTACAAGATGAGAGTTGTGTTCTTCGTCAAGCAAGGCGTGAAATAACATTCCCTCTTGCATGGGCGTCAATAAATACATATCTTGTACTTGTTCTTTGCTAAAAACACTCATTCCGGCACCTCGATATCCACATTATTTGTCATATTTACATAAAAATGTAAGATGAGAGCATGTTTAACCCCCAAAAATAGTAGCAAGCGCTTATTTAGTTAAGCGTATTAGTAAGTAATTCGAAGATGTCGTCCATTTCTTCTATTTCAAGTCCTTTTAGACTAAAGTCACTAGGTGTCCGTTCGACTTCTTTTTTCTGCGAGCAATGATTGATGATCTCCCGAAGATGTTTTCGATAGTTCTCACTCAGTTGATGAATGGACTCTTCTCTAAACTGCTCCTCGCTGTACGTAAATGTGATGAGAAGCTCGCCACCTTCAATTCTTCCTGTAATATTCAAGGCGGTATAAATCTCTGAATCGGGACTCAGATTGTTCTTTCCATCCGCACCCAGCGAGTTACCTGAACTATACGGAGAACGGGTAAACAATTCATTGTTGAGGCCTGAGTCAAATTGACCCAAGTAGTTAAACGTCACTTCGGGTTGCAAGATAAAGGACAAGGAACGTCGTTTTTCTGGTTCTGTCATATATTTTAAAATTTCATAGCCAATGCCTTTATTGGGGATCTTCCTCAGGTTTTCTTTCGTGCATTTGATATGGTCAGGTAAGTGATTCATTTGACTCAAATCTAGTAAAACTGGATATTGGGACGTAAACCATCCGATTGTTCTTGTCACGTTAGCGTGTTCGATCACATCCTCGCGTCCGTGCCCTTCCAGATTAATCACGATTTGGTCAAGCCTGCTCCACTCTGCAACAGCCAGCCCCAACGCTGCCAGTAACAAATCATTGATTTCTGTTTGATAAGCAGAATTTGCCTGCTTCAACAATTGTTCGGTTTCCTCTGCTAGCAATCCGACCTGTATGTTACGGATACTCTTCTGTTTGCTGCCCACCGTTTCATAGTCTTTTGGAAGGGAAGCATTCCTAGCTCCTGATTCGAGATTCTCCCAATACGGGATTTCTCTCACCAACTCATCACTATTCGCATACTCGTTCAGCCACACTGCCCAATTTTTAAAAGAATCCGTTTTTTCTGGGAGAACGATTTCTTTTCCTGCTAGTACCTGACTGTATGCAGTTGCTAGATCCTCAAACAGAATGCGCCAAGAGATTCCATCCATGACTAAATGATGGATGGCCAAAAACAAATGATCGCCTTGGAGCGTATGGAATAGAGCTGCCTTTACCAGCTGTCCCTCTTGTAAATTCATGCTGCCATGCAAACGTTTCGTCTCTTCTTCGATTGCTTGCTGGGCATCCGAATGCGAGGTCAGATCATATTGAAGGAAATGGTATAATTCGCTACCCAATCCACGATTCTGTTGAACAATTCTCCCAGTCTCGTTTCGATAGACCATGCGTAGCGCGTCATGATGCGAAAGGATTTTATCCAAGGCCTTTCGGATAGCTTCAGGGTCAAATCCCTGTTCGCGATACAACACATACGATTGATTCCAATGGAACATATTCGTAAAGTTCTTTTCAAAGAACCATTGTTGAATTGGTGTTAAAATAACAGGGCCTTCGATGACTCCTTGCTCGCTTTTTCTCGTCGTACTTTTGACATAGAGAGCAACTTGTAAAATTGTCGGGTAATTCAGTAAATCTCTCGTGTCTAGCTTTAGTTGATAGGCATGCAAACGAGCAGCGACCTGGATCGCTTGAATGGAATCCCCACCTAGTGAGTAAAAATTGTCGCGAATCCCGATTTTCTCGATTCCCAATACTTCTTGCCACACGGTTGCGAGAATCGATTCTGTCTCATTTCTGGGAGGTTCGTAAGCAGGATTTGTCTCAGAAGTAACATCAGGTTCTGGCAATGCTTTGCGATCAATTTTGTCATTCGGCGTGAGCGGCATTTTATCCAGCTTCACGAAATAAGAAGGAAGCATGTACGCAGGAAGCTTTTGAGCGGCGTATTCTCTGATCTGCGTAGGAGTTACTTCCAGTTGCGAAATAAAATAAGCGCACAAATAGGGTTGAGCGTGTTGGTCTTCTCTAGCGATTACTACTGCCTCTTTTATTTGTTCATGTTTCAGCAAAACGGACTCGATTTCTCCCAACTCGATCCGATGACCCCTGATTTTCACCTGATGGTCGATTCTGCCGAGAAACTCGATTTCTCCATTCGGCAGCCATTTGGCCAGGTCTCCTGTCCTGTACATCTTCTCTCCTGGTACGAACGGATTATCTACAAATTTTTCGGCGGTCAAATCTGGACGATTCCAGTATCCTCTGGCTAAACCGACTCCACCGATGCATAATTCGCCTTCACTGCCAATTGGCTGCAATTGTAGCTCTTCATTGACGATATAAGCGGACGTATTTTGAATCGGTTTCCCGATTGGGATCGTTTGGTTGACGAGCACATTGGAAGGTGCCTCCCAAATCGTCGCGCAAATGCTTGTTTCCGTAGGTCCGTATGCATTCACGTACCTGACTTTGTTTTTCCATCTATTCACTAAAGGGAAGTTGGCAGCTGAACCTGCCGTAATCATGATGCGAAGTGTAGTAAAATGATCTGGGTTGAGGTGAGTCAAATAGGTGGGTGGCAACGTGATGATGGTCAATTCATTTTCATTCAAATAGTTTTCAAAACTGATGAAATCATGAATCGTCTGTTTAGAAAGGATGTAGAGGCTGGCACCGGTAAGTAAAGCCATGAACATTTCCCATACCGATGCGTCAAAAGACATGCTGGCAAACTGTCCAATCCTGTCTGCAGGTGTTACACCAAACGTATTTTGAAAGAATGATTGCAAATTCGCGATCCCTTTATGCTCCAGCATGGTTCCTTTCGGCTTGCCGGTTGTGCCTGAAGTATAGATGACATACGCCATGTCAGTAGGCTTGCTTGGCAAGTAAAGATTGGAATCTGAGCGAGTATCCAGTTGTTCTTCCTCGAGCACGATTACAGGACCACGGTATCCGACGTCATAAACAAGTTGGCTGACGTTTTTCTGGGTGATGACGATTTTGGTTTGACTGTCTTGCAGGATATATTGAATCCGATCTCGGGGATATTCGATATCGATAGGAACATACGCTCCGCCAGCCTTGAGGATGGCCAGAATAGCCGTAACATTTTCAATGGATTTCTCCATCATCACACCGACAATGCTGTCTGTTGTTATCCCTTTTTCGATCAGTGCTCTTGCTAATTGGTTGGCCTTCCTGTTGAGCTCCTGGTAAGTTAAGCGCTCATTTTCATAAACGATAGCAACTCGGTGTGGCACAGCTTCTGCCTGTTCCTCGAACAACTGATGAATCGACTTATCCTGTGGATATTCAGCCTTTGTATCATTAAACAAGGCTACCTGTTCTTTTTCCCACTCCAAGTCGATGAGATTGGCCTGATTTGCTAACATATGTCCCCTCCGATAATTGGCAAACTTTTGTCTATCATGAAGTGTGACAATACAATGTGATGGCCAAACAAGTGAACGACACTACAAGGAAATGGTCCGCTAAATCTGAAGATGAAGCCTCAGTGACGAATGGCTCACATTGGAAACTCCCTCATCAACACCATTTAATATAATGGCCCAATGTAACAAAATATGTGGGTTTTTGTATCTTTTTTGTAAGTATTACCCAACTTTATATTACTATGGTCATGAACCAATTTTCACCTACAAATTTTCCGCGATTTTACATTTTTTCACAATGGGGATAATTCCCTGTTTGCTCAAAGCAGTTTTCAGGACAAAAGTCACTTTCCATTTTTTGGTCAAAACATGTCCTCTAGTCCTCTAGCCTAATGGATTCAGGACATGATTCCTGACCATTTCGAACGATGTAAATACGTTACCTGAAAACAAATGTGCTGGCCTGCACACCTCCTTACAATCCAGCAGAATAACGTATTCATATGCACCTGTTTGAGAAACTGTTATTCATTATAACAGAGAGTGTTTTGGAAATCAGTTAAAAAATAGGAAATTTTTGTCATTCATATTACTTTTTACCTAAGCCACTCTTCAATCCCTACAAAAAAGACTCACACTTTCTGGTTTCATTCGAAAGTGTAAGCCTTTTGATTTACGATTTCATTGCGGAATCGAAACAGTGGACACCTATTCTTTCAGGAAAATACTTTTGTCCTTCAGTCGCTTGTTCGTCGTGCTTCTGACGAGGGTATATACGACGGCAAAAGCAGGGATTCCAAGCAGCATTCCCATTAACCCGAACAATGCTCCCCCAACCAATAAGGCTACTATCACCCATAAGCCATCCAATCCGATTGAATTACCTACCACTCTTGGATAGATAAAATTACCTTCAATTTGCTGCAAGACAAGAATAAAGACAATGAACCAAATAGCCTTTACTGGATCGATCATTAAAATAATAAAGGCACTCGGAATCGTCCCGATATAAGCACCAAAAATCGGAATGATGCTCGTTACGCCAATGATCACACTCACAAGGAGTGCATACGGCATGTTAAACGCCCACATACCTACAAAACAAAGCCCGCCAAGAATGAGAGCCTCTGTTAGCTGGCCTGAGATAAAGCCACTAAATGCGCGATTGGTGATTTGTCCAATTTCTACAGCCCGATCCGCCTTTGCTTTTGACGAATAGGCATAAACGAGTTTTTTCGCAATGAGCGTCAACTTTTCCTTATAGAGAAGCAAATAGACGGACAACATCAATCCCATGATGACATCGATAAAGCTAACGGTAAACATTTTCGTGTACGTCAGTAATACAGGGATCGAAGTTAGGAAAAAATGGCCTAACTTATTTACAATTTCATTCCACTTCACCATAAGTGTATTCCATAAATCACCGGACAAGTTAAACCTCTCTGCAAAACCATCAACGAAAGCCTTTAATGATTGCATGTCATTCGGAATACTTGCCGCGAGCATGGAAATACTCGTGAGAAGCTGAGGGACAATAAACCACATGAGAAATGTAAAAAATACCAGGACAGTCGCCAGTGTTAACAGGATTGAAAAAGAGCGTCTCACTTTTAACCAGATTCGATTGTTACCGCGGTTAAGGGGTGAGAAGAGTCTTTCTTCATAAAATCTCATTAAAATATTCAAGATGTAAGCAATGGCAATCCCATAAATCACAGGATCTAACAAGTCAAATATTTCATAGATAAATGACTTTACAGAAGGAAAATTCCAGACCACTGCAAACAGCAATACGGTGTAAGTTGCGATCATTATGTATTTCTTTATATCTCGCCAGTGTACTTTCTCCATCATTTTCTAGCTGACTCCTAACTTTTGTGAGTTCTAAGTTGACCTGTTTGTTCATAAACTTTTCCATTAATATGTCCACCCAAAAGTATACTATGTTTTTCAACCGTTCGTTATCATTTTTCTACTTTCACTAAAACTTCCCTCTAACTTTCCATAAACATGCGTAACAAAAACACTGCTGGAAAAGATAACAGGCTACCGACTAACGGCAGCCTGCATTTCTACTATAGGGGGCCAAACTCCCCCTTTTTTACTTGGATAAGTTAGGTAGCACGTATCAATTCCCGATCTCGTTTGCCGTGTAGCCAGTGATAAAGTGGGATACTGAAAAGGATGAAAGCAACCATTCCGACGAAAATCGTATTATATCCTGTATGCGGTACGATAAATCCGAGTAGATAGGGCCCGATTCCTAATCCTAGATCATACATAATGTAGTAAGTAGAGGTTGCTAATCCAAAGCGATGCGGAGCTGTCACCTTCACAGCCACCGTTTGGGCAATGGAGTTAAAGTTACCGAAGCCTACTCCAATCAATGCAGCAGATAGCAGCAGCATCCAGGAAGTTGAGGCTTGACTGAATAGAAGCATCCCAACAGCAAATATCACCAGGCTGGGGTATGTCACGATGTTCGCCCCTCTTGCGTCCATTAGTTTTCCTGAGAATGGTCGCGAGAGGATAATGACAATGGCATACACCAAAAAGAAATAACTCGAAGCTGGGGAGAGATTAATTTCTTCCGCATAAAACGATAGAAATGACAAGACACCCGAATAGCTGAAGCCGATTAATAAAGCAATGAATGAAATCGGCAAGGCTTTTGGCTCGATGAATTTCGAAAGCATAGAACCTTTTGCTTCCTCTTTCACACTCGTGGAAGGAAGCGGAACATTGATTTTTGCCATGGCATAAAACAGCAAACAAATCAGGGAAAACACAACATTCATCGTAAAGATCCAGGTGAAACCATTTTCAAGCCGCAATAAGATCATACCGAGAAAAGGACCAATCGCGGTGGCTAAAATCGCACTTAAACTGTAATAGCCAATTCCCTCACCCTTGCGTGATGCTGGCAATATTTGAGCAATAATGGTACCTGTTGCTGTACTCGCAATACCAACGGCAATCCCTTGCAGCAATCGATTTACCAGTAAAAAGCTGATATGGACGGCAAAAAAGTAAAGCAACGAGGTGACAGCAAAAAATGCTAACCCAATCCAAAGCGTTTTTTTCGTACCAATATGACTAATGGCTCTACCGGTGAGTAGTCGGCCAATCAAAGCACCAATGATAAAGATACTAGAGACCAATCCGGCTAAACTGGTTGAAGCGTGAAATTCTGTTTTGGCATACGAAGCAATCGTAACCATTAGTAAGAAAAACATAAGTGTCAAAAGAAAATTGATGAAAGAAACAATAACGAACTCTTTCGTCCAAAGCCTATCCTTTTTCACTGCTTACCCTCTTCTCTTTAGGTTCATGATTATTTTTTCTAGAGCTGCGGCAGCTGCGTCTCTTTCTTCTGGTGAGATGCCCTCCAATATTTCTTCCAGGAACGGATCAGTCGCTTCCATAATCGTCTTATGTAGCGCTTCACCTTTCTCTGATAAATACATAATTTTTTGCCGTTTATCTGCACCTGATGATATCGATATGATTTCACGCGCAGCTAATTTTTGTGCAATGGGTGTTATGGCCGGCTTCTCTACTTGCCAATAATCGGCGACGTCGCTAAAAGTAGCCGAACCGTTGTTTTTCAGATAACGAATTAACGCCCATTGCGTGACGGTTATACCGAATGGAAGTAACTCCTCTTGCAATTGGTTATTGTACATACGATGTGTGAATGCGACTTTTGAAAAGAACGGGTACATGTTAGCTCCTTTGTATTAGTTAATTAATTTAATTAATTATATATCTTTTCTTGCTGTTTGAGAAGGTCTAAATCATGATGGGTTACCTTGTGGGTTTTTCCGTGCACATTCGTCTAACCTATATCATCATTCAAAAGGAGAAAATCATGCTGGTAAAAAGGCTTTTCGTCATTCACTTCTTATTATTGCTTTTCTTGGTATTTTATTTTCCATTACCTACGCTTGCAAAGGAATCCTCCTTTCAAAATCCGTATTATGTGTTTAGCTGGGATGAGGCAGGCAATGTCCGCATTACCGATCTTGCGAAAAATGAAATCCTCTCTTCTATTCAATACCAAGCCGAATATGGCACCATCTACAATGCAATGACTCCTTCCCTTCCGAAAGGAGCCAATCAAATAACGTTGGATCAAAGTGCACGATTTCAGCCAGGGGTAGCCATCGAAATTCGCTCCGAATCGTTTGGCGGCAGAATGAATGCTCCACTTGTCCATCAGGCTAAAGTGACTGCCGTCCGTGGAAATGACGTGTATTTCTCTCCTGCTACGACGAAAGTCATCGACCGGAACATTTTTATCAAACGGGGTAGCCAATGGGTTCGCAAATGGGATGACGCAAAAGTGGAACAACAGGAGACGGCTAATGGTAACACGGTCATCGTCACAGGTCATACTCCGATTGCAGTGGTTACTACTCAATATAAATTGCAAAAAAATAGCCCTACCATCGATGTCACCGTAAAAACCAGCTACAAGCAAGTGGCAAAAGTTTTTCGAGAGGCGTTCGCCCTGCAATTCAAGCCAAAAGTAACAGAGGTATACCGCAAGAATCGGAAAGTGGACACACAGAAATTCCAAGCTTCTTACTGGCTAGATCGCCAAGGCGCGAAATTTGGTCAAGGGAAGCAAGCAGCTTTTTTGTACCATGCCCCCAACGTTTCGTCACTTGAATTGAATGCAACGCAAAAACAGCTCATCGTGAATCTGGATCACATGAATGATCACAGGTACGTACAGCAAGGCTCTACGAATCAAGTCGGAAAAGTCCGCCACGCTTCCGAATATCGTGCAAATGATGAACGGACGAATTCATTCTCCCTGGTAGTTGGGTATCACCCGAAGTTCATGCCGCGATTCATGAGTCAGCCTTCTGGCTTTTTAGCGACGCACGTATGGACAGAGCATGCTGACGAGCAGACGCTACAAACGAATCGGGCTGTTTATTTCGGCTCCGAAAAGATTACATCGTCGGCACAAGCGACAGGCGGTTTTGTCAAACTCCGGATTCCGGTTACGAAAAGCGTGTTTTACTCAAATCCGTATTTTCAAGCGAAATCGCCTGTCAATGTCGCCATTGCGCAAAGCCCTGAATTTTTGCAGTTTCTGGATGATCTGAATCGGAACGGTAATGATATTGGTTTACATACCCTCTATCCTTACGAAATAAGGCACTATCAAAAGACTACGGAAGATGCGTTGCAAGTAATGAAAGATCATTTCCAAAGCCGTACATGGATTGACCATGGGTATTTGAAGTCCAGCTTTGCGTTTAACGCGCTCGACAACCAAACTGCGAATTACTTAGCGCATCAATGGGAAAAATACGGCACCTCGTATTTCTGGCACTACAGCTCAGAAGATATCGCCAATCCAAATAATGGACTTGATCTGTACCAAAACCAAAGAGGCGACGCCCTGCGCACCCCTCTTTATTGGACGCATCCGACTGTGACTGGCCCGTTTTATTCCTGGTCGGCTGCCCCCATTCCGGAAGATACACTGTATCTGTATCGGGAACAAAATCTCCAGCAGCTCATTCAAAATCGTGGGGTTTTTATCAATCATACCTACTTGGCAAGAATTCCTTCCAAAAAGCAAGGCGGGAAATTTGTCATTCGAGATGCCAAAGGTAACTGGATCATTCATCCCGATTTTGACCGCTTATTGAAACGAATGAATGCGCTGCGCGATCAAGGCAAATTGCATTTGTCGACCGTGCGTGAAATCATGGATTATTGGCTCGCCCTCTCTCAAGTCAGAATGGAATATGCACCAAACGGCTCTATTGTTCTGCACAATGATGGCATGCTCAAAATTTCTGGTCTTTCCATGGCGACAAAAGTTTCGGAAGTCTATGTGAACGGGATGAAGCCGTCGCAGAAGAAAGCGGATGGCGATCTTATCTTTTGGTTCGATTTGGAGCCGAATGCAGTTGCGGTTATTGCTGCGAACAAAGTGGATAGTATGGCACTCCCCAATTAAAATAAAAATCAGTCACAACCGGTGGTATCGAAACCCACCGGTTTTTTCATTGCCCATTCCCCTTCCCTTGCCGCTTGACTCTCCCCTTAACTGGAAAGTTATACTCGGTACAGAAAAAACGTCAGTAAGGAGGTTGGACCATGTTTAAAATCAGTGAATTTGCGAAAATTAGTCAAGTTTCCGTCAAAACACTTCGTTACTATGACCAAGTCCATTTGCTCAAGCCAGCTCATACCGACAAATTTTCAGGCTATCGGTATTATTCGGCTGACCAAATGTTTCAGCTTAATCGGATTTTGGCTTATAAAGAATTGGGGTTCTCCTTGGATCAAATTCGTCAGATGATGAGCGAGCAAATCCCACTCGAACAAATCAGGGGGATGTTTCGAATCAAGCAAAGCGAGATTCAATCCATTCTAGATAAAGAGCAAGTAAGACTGAATCTCATCAAGGATCGTCTGTACGCCATTGAAAATGAAGAGAAAAGCCTATCTTCCCATGATGTTATTCTCAAAAAAGTAGAACCTCAACTTGTCCTATCCTTTCGTCAGAGAACTCCGTTCAATAAAATTCCGGAGCTATTTCAAATGTTGGACGATTCCTTGGGGCGTTTAGGTCAATCTTCTCTTTCCAGAATGGTTCTTTGGCATGGCTGTGAGGAATGCGATGACAACATGGATGTGGAAGTGGCGCGTCTGCTTTCTCACGATTTACAGCCCGAACCTCCTTTTACCGTTAAGCAATTGCCGGAAATTCCGTTGATGGCTACGCTCATCCATCATTGCCGGACGACGTGCCGTTGCACTGCGAGTGTCGAATTGGCGATGTGGATTGAACGAAATGGATATCGGATCAAAGAGAATGAACCGCGTCGTGAAATTTGTGTTCGTCGTGAAAATCCCGAAGATCCGGACTCTTATGTCGCCGAGCTCCAGATTGCCGTAGAAAAAGCGTAACGTTCGAACATGTGGAGAGGAGATTCAGCTTTTGAACAGACAGCAAAAGTTCTTAACTTTTACTTTATTTTTATTGACCTTCGTTCTGGGTACGAGTGAATTTGTGATCATCTCGCTGCTTAGTGATGTGGCATCCGAATTGGGCATATCGATTTCAACAGTAGGATCGCTCGTATCATCCTTTGCCATTTCGTTTGCCATCGGTACACCAATTTTAACGGCGTTATTTAGCCGATTTGCCAAGTATCCGCTTATGCTTACGTTGATCGGCGTCTTTATTGCAGGGAATATTCTAACTGCCCTATCCGAGACGTATGTGTTGCTTCTTGTTTCCAGAATCTTGACTGCCGTTGTGACTGGGGTTTTGATTGCACTTGCCATGGCGGTTGCCAGTGAAACGATGCCTGCTGAGAAAAGAGGGCCCGCTATTTCTATCATTTTTGCGGGTTTCACAATCGCCAGCGTTATTGGGGTGCCACTTGGTACTTTTATTGGGCAATGGGGTGGTTGGCAAATGGCCTTTTGGTTTGCGGCTCTACTAGGCGTCATTTCTCTCCAAGCAAGTGCAGCGACCATCCCAAAAGGATTGAAGGGATCGAACAGCACCTTGCAAAAACAAATCGGGTTACTGACCAATAAACGTATCATCATCGCGTTCTTTATCCCGGCATTAAGTATCGCGGCAACCTACACGGTATTTACGTATTTAACTCCTTTGCTGCAAGAAGTGCTCTTCGTACCGAACCAATATATTAGTCTCGTATTTTTACTGTACGGGGTCATTTCGATCTTTAGCACCCTGATTGGTGGAAGACTGGCAGCTCGTAATGGGATTGGAAAGCTCCGGTATGTGTATCTGATGCAAGCAGTTATTCTTGCATCGCTTTATGTTTCATCCCATTCCCTACTCGGTGGATTCATCAGCTTATCATTTATGGCCTTGGTCGTTTATATCATGAATTCCACGATGCAATTGTATTTTATTGATTTGGCGGATAAATATTACCCGGCTGCCAGAGATTTGGCTTCTTCATTAACTCCTGTGTCAGTCAATGTCGGGATCGCCCTCGGATCAGCATTTGGTAGTTTTATCACGACAAACCGGGAACTCATTGATGTTTCCTGGGTTGGTGCGATTGTCGCGATAGCGGCATCGTTGCTGACTTTTATCAGCTACAGTTTAGATCGCAATGCGACGTCCTTCCCCACTCATACGTTGGAGGACTGTCAAACACGAAAATAATACAGATACAAGAAGAAGCTTCCCTTCATGTTTCCAGGGAAGCTTCTTATTCCTTCATCTATTGAGACAATTTTACCAAGCTGTAGTTTTTCTTGCCTTTGCGGATAATGATGAAGCGGCCGCCGATAGCGAGACTTGGCGTTACTTCCAGTTCCAGATCGGTAACGCGCTCGCCATTCATGGAGATAGCGCCTTTTGTAATATCCTCACGTGCTTGACGCTTGGATGGCTCAATGCCGACCTCGACGAGCCAGTCGACAATGTTCTTCGTTTCGAGGGTTGATTCGAAGGTCGGCATTTCTTTGAAGCCTTGCTCGATCTCATCTGCCGACAGCGATTTAATATCACCAGTAAACAAAGCAGCTGTAATGCGCTTCGCCTGCTCCAGCAATTCCTCGCCGTGGACAAATCTCGTCATTTCCTCAGCCAGCGCTTTTTGCGCCTCACGTTTATGTGGCTCAGACTGTACTTTTTCAGCCAGCTCTTCAATCTGCTCTTTCGAGAGGAACGTAAAGTATTTCAAGTATTTCACAACATCGCGGTCATCGGTATTCGCCCAGAATTGGTAGAATTCGAATGGTGTTGTTTTGTTTGGATCGAGCCAGATGGCTCCTCCTGCTGTCTTCCCGAATTTCGTACCATCTGCCTTCAGCATCAGAGGAATAGTGAGACCGAATGCTTTTGCTTCTGGTCCTTCTTTTTTGCGGATCAGATCGAGACCGCTAGTGATGTTGCCCCATTGGTCGGAACCGCCGATTTGCAGCTGAACATCTTCATGTTTGTACAGATGCAGGTAATCCAGCGATTGCAAAATTTGATAGGAAAACTCCGTAAACGAAATGCCGCTTTCCAGTCTGCTCGACACAACATCCTTGGCAAGCATCGTATTGATGCTGAAGTTTTTACCGTAATCCCGCAAAAATTCAATGACATTGATTTTGTGCGTCCAGTCGTAGTTGTTCACCAAACGGATTTGGTTGTCGCCTTCTGTTACGAATAGCTTCTTCATTTGTGCTGTGAGCGCGTCTACGTTCTCCTGAATTTGTTCCAGTGTTTGCAAAGAGCGCTCGGATTGACGGCCACTCGGATCGCCAATCGTACCTGTTGCACCACCGATCAAAATGACCGGGCGATGACCAGCGAGCTGGAAGCGTTTCAGTACCATGAAAGGAATCAAGTGACCGATATGCATGCTGTCACCTGTTGGATCGACACCACAATATAACGAGACTGCTTTTTCATTCGTTAATTCTCGCAGTCCTTCTGCATCTGTTTGCTGATTGATGGCTTCGCGCCATTCGAGTTCGTCGATAATATTCACTGCCATACACTCCTTCAATCTCCTATGGTAAAAAACAAAAAATCGCCCCTTGTCTATTGTAGACATAGGGACGATTGAATAACCGTGTTACCACCCATCTTGCACCAATGGACCCAAGCGTTAGCGCAGGCCATTCATGCCACTCGAAGCGAGTTATCGTTCGCGATTCCGCTCGGCATTACCCGAGATACTCCAGAGTGTAATTCGCTCGCTTATTGTGTACCGGGTTCCATCAACCCCCGGCTTTCTAGGACAGGGAATAAGCTGCTACTGGGCTCTTTCAACGTATGTTTCATATGAAATTAAAGTCAGTATATTGAATTCAAATAGCAATGTCAACCATGTAGCAATGATTCCGCTCCTATCCCTTATTTTATTTTCGTGAGACCGTCGGAAGTTAGTTCATAAACAGTTGTTGCGACTTCATGTAAATACCGTCGATCATGCGAAATACTGATAATCACACCGTCAAAAGCCATTAAGGCGCGGCACAGAACAGGAGTCGTCAAAGGACTGAAGTTTCGGGTCGGTTCATCCAGTATCAATATTTCGCATTGATCCAAAATCATTTTTACCAGGAGCAATTTCGCTTTCTGTCCCCCAGACAAGTTTTTAATGGGTTGAAGCATCTCATCTTTTGTAAATTTCATACTGCCTAAATGCGTATACGCTTTTGTAATCGCATCCTTCATTCCCGTTGTTTCCAAGTATTCAATCGGTGTTTTGGTAGAATCCAGCCGCTCTTCATAGTTTTGGGGCATGTACCCGATCTTTAATGACGATTGCTGGACTAACTCATCCATGATCTTTTTCAACAACGTCGTTTTTCCGATCCCATTTTCCCCAATAATCGCGACTTTTTCTGGCCCCTTGATAGATAAATGAATCTGTTTCGATAGCAGTTTGTTCGCTATTTGCAGTACATCCAATGAAAAGTCGAGGATTTGTTTACTACCGGGCACATGCACCGCAGAATCAAATCGGAATTCGCTTGCTTCTTCCACACTTTGTGCCTCTACAAACGTTTCCGATGCTTTCTCCATGCGCTCTCTTTGATTTTTCAGAGACTTGATTTTCTTTTGCAGTCGCGGATCTGACCGTATGTTCCGATGCAGATGCTCTGCCTTATTCCAAATGTCATGCCATTTCTCCATTTGCTTCCTATGATCAGAAGCTTGCTTTCTGGCTATCTGTTCTTGTTTGTTCAAGTTGCTCTCCCGATTCGCAAGGTACACCTCATATGGTTCTCTTGAAAATGTATATTTAGGTACTTGTTTGCGCTTCGTCAGTTCCATATGAAGGATACCGTTTGCTGTATTCGCAATAAACGTTTCGTCATGCGATACATATATGACAGGAATAGATGTCTGTTGAATAAACTCTTCCAGCCATTCCATCGTTTGAATATCCAAATCATTCGTCGGTTCGTCCAGCAATAGAACATCAGGCTTATGAGCAAGCAGACTTAAAAAGCGGTATTTGAAACGCTCACCACCGGACAGAACACCCATCTTTTTATCTGAATCCAATGCATGGATGCCGAGATCATCCATCGCTCTCACCAGTTCTTTGCTCCATTGATTTTCGGCAAAAAAGTCGACGATGTTCATTTGTTTTTCTTCGTCCGATAGCTCCTGTGCAAGAAAACCGATGGAACATTCGTTTCGCAACACGTTACCTTCAAATGTGCAGTACTCGGCAATCATTTCGTCCGCGCAAATCAATTTTAATAAGCTGCTTTTTCCATTTCCCTCTTCCCCGATGATAGCAATCTTGTCGCCGAGTTGCAGGGTCAGATGCAAGTTTTGAATGAGAGTCCTGTCGTCTTTTTTGGTGGTAATCGTGATATTGTGCAGTTCAACCATTTGGATTCCCCATTTCGTTTTTACGTTTCTCGTCATTTACTCTTTGTTCATCTGTATCACCCCCCCTTTTTAGACAACAAAAAAAGATGCTTCTGTCCAATAAACAGAAGCATCTTGCTCTCGTACTAGAAATCGCTATATGAAAAATAGATCATACAGGAATTCAAGATATAATTTTGCGGGTGAAATTGGCTTCTTGTTTATTTATTATAGGATTGGCTTTTCCAATAAATAAACAATTGCGCAAATGATTCACCCTCCGTTCCAATTAGTTGTCCTCAATATAGCATGGCCTTCTAAATAATGTCAATCAAGCTATTCGACCAAGGATAGCAATTGTGCAAGCTTGTCTTTCATGGGGGAAGATTCCTTTTTTACTGCCTGTGCGAGCTTCTTGTTCCCGCCAAAAAGGCGATAAATAACGGTTTCCCGCAGGTAATCCTCCATCGCTGCAAGCTCTCCTATGAGGGCATCCACCAGTTCTGCACGATCGATGGTGATATTTTTCAAAGGCTTCGCCGAGTCGCTACTGCCAAGCACCAGAGAGACAAGTACCGGCATATTCTCTACGGTTACACCATGCGCCTCCATAAAAGCAATAGCAAAATCGTCCTGGGCAGACTGATGCTCCGTGTCGACCAGCTCCATATAGCGACGAACAAGTGGAAAATAATCGCTGCTAGACAATCCGAGAGCCAAGACAGCATAAGTGCCAGGCATGACCGATTTCTCACTAGGCTCTACATCCCCGTACCATGCGAACTCCTCCATCGCAAGCTCAGCATATTCCGCGATTTTCGGATATAACGCAGGATAATGAGAAGCATTGGCAAAAAACTGGTGGAGACCTGACTTCGCCAGCTTTTTTACTGGTAGGTAGTGCTTATCGCTGCTCTTCAGCTTGAGCTTGTACCCTTTGGGAAAGCCTTCACGCAAAAGGCCGTTGATAAAATCAATGGCTTCACCGTACGCGGCTTCTTCCTCAGTTACGATCCGGATGTCGATCGCTTGCAAAACGTCATTGGCGCTTGCTTGAATCAGACTGCTTTTATACTCGTTTTCAAAGCGACCGCTGCCCCGTTTTACAAAGTCCGCAGCCTGCTTGGAGCCAAGCTGAACAGCGAGGTCCAGATAATTCTTGCGAGTGTCCGGTTCCTTGTTACCTATTGCGAGAGCGACGTACAGGAAAAAGTCCAGCTCCTCTGTTTTTGGTTCCTGACGTTCCTGCTCAGGTTTCAAAACCCAATCCAATCCATAATGCCCGGTACGATCGAAAAATTTGACTAAAAAACGCTTATCCGCCCAGCCTCTTAAAGCCAAAGTAGAGTGGTATATCCACGAATCACTGCGTTCTTTATTGGAGCGCAGCTTTTCGCTAAGGCACTGGATGAGCGGTTCGATAACCTCCTGCTTTTGTTCCATTAAATCGGGATTGACGAGACACTGGGCGAAGAAAAAATCGTCTTTTTCTTTCGGACGTACAGGAAGCTCCGCTTTAATTTTTGTCTCGATAAATTGATCCAGTGCTTGTTTTAGACTCTCGCGTTTTCGCTCGTTTACGAAATGGCGAGAATGGCATTGCACAGATTGTTTCCACTCAAATTCAAAGACAAGCTCGAAGCGGTAATCAAAAAAGTGAGAATCATAGTCGGTGGAATGAAAAAGGGATTCCATTCGTTCACACAGTGCGGGAAAAAACTCTTGCGTGAGCATTTCCTCTGTAAGCTCCTCCATGTAAGAGCCCGCATCGTATTTGTATGAGTCGTCACTCCAACTGAATGGTTCATGGACATCCACGTGGATTTTGCCATTGGCCCAATTGAGTTTTCCTTTTCTCCACGCCACTCTCAAATAGTCTTTGACTCCCGCCTGCAATAGACTCCAGTCGTTGATCTCGTTGATCCGCTGGTTCTCTTTTTTATAAATTTCTTGGATGGAAGTCCATACTTCGTTTAGAAAAGCTTCTGCTGCCTGATGCATTGACTAACTCTCCTCCTCGCCAAAAACAGCGCTGCCGACTTAACCTATAACCTTGACGACATTGCCCTCGCTATCGGTAATATTGGTTTTCACAATGTTGATGGCAATTCCATTCAGGGAAGGGATCTCAAAGCTGCTTTCCATTGGAAGTAGCTGCTTGGTAAGTGCAATCGTTGTCGCATCATCAAGAACAATGCGAATAACATCCTCTCCTGGAATACATCCAGGCTTTTCTCCTGCCTCAAATACAACTCGGACATCAGATCCCACCAGGCTCAGGCTTTCCCCTTTTCGCATACGTCCGCGGAGAATTTTTCCGATGACTTCCGCTTGCTTAGCTCCTAACCTCAGGGTCGAAGGCGTTTTTTTCAAGAAGCCCTTTTTACCAGGCTCCCATCCTAGCTGGCTGACAAACAAAAAGGCAGTGTTGGAACCTTCCTCTTCCATTCCTTTTTGAACAGCATCAGAAACTGTAGCGTTGCGAAGAAGAGAATCCCGCTCGAGATCGGTTATGTAAGAAGGCATGTACGGCAAGCCAGATTGGAGTACGCCACGTGTATTCCAAGCCATCATCGCATCGAGTTCATCACCTGTGATCCCGACCATTTGCATGAATTGCACACGACCATTCGGCGTATCGATTTCGGCAAGCTGTGGGTCCGTGACAAAAGCAAGCGCAGTCAGTTGGGTATCGGCGTCCAAGCATATCGGACCGTTTGCATCCAAATGATCACCCGCTTGAAACACATTGCCTGTGTTGAAGACGTAACGCCCCATATTTTGAAGCAGATTCAACGCCCAGGCAGGTGGTTCTTCCTCGTCGTCCTTTCGCGCCAATCGAAACGTCAATTCAAAGCCAAAACCGCTTTCCTCTTCATTCTCGGACTCTTTTTCATACAACTCTGTAAATCCATAGGTCACAAAATGCCAATGCGGGTAAGGCTCGTCTGATTTGTAGGCGCTTATTCCATCCAATGGATCTTGACCACCCAGCGCATACGAGATGAGCGTCCCGTAATGCTTAGGCTCCTGCTCTCCATAAATCTTTCTCATCTCCTGATCAATGGCATCCCAGCCCGCTGACGACAATTCTTCGCTCATTTCTTCGCTCATCTCTCTTACCTCCTATATAATGACTGTCTTAACAATAGCCAAAATGAAATTTGGATACTCTATTAGACGGTCAATACCACTTAGAAAATTACATCGTTCTCATTCCCTTCTATTCAAAAGTCTTTAATCGGTTTGTGCTACCCCATTCGGAACGACTGGCTTCGATAACCAGTGCTGATCAGTTTGCACATGATTTTTGCGCACAAACTTGGCGGCAGATTTTTTAAAATCTTCGTACGGAAACCTCTCCGTTACTCGTACCACGTACCCCTCTTGTTCTCCGCCGAAGACAGATTGTTTGGTGTAGCAACTTTTTACGGTCTCTTCCTTCCAAATCCCTTTGTATAAGACTGGTGCTGTTTCTAAGCCAAGTAGATCGGCCCATTCTACCGTTTCATCCCATGACAAGCATTCATTATTTTCATTCCAGATTGAGAAAACATAGAAATAGCTCGTTAGGTGTTCGTAATAAATGGAATGCAGCGCATATACATTCTCCCCGCAAATTCTCCAGCCTTCCGGGATATGAAACGAAATCGTCCCGTGCAGCATCTTTACCCAATGTCTAGAGGCATGATCTTTGCTATCCAGTGACCTTGCGTGAATATGGTTTCGGTACAGCGTGGTATTTTCTCCATCCAGCTTCTCTGTCACGACTACTTCTTTTCCCTCGAAATGACAAATCGTTCGCAAGATTTTATCATCGTCGGTTCTACTTCTTGACCAGGGTAAATGAAAGGTTCTCGGGTATTTTTTTAACATCGTTATTCACCTCCTTATTTGGCATAGGCATCTCCTTCCTTGAAAAAGTACAGCTTCCATAGGTACTCATCGCCCAACAAATGATAAATCTCGGAAATATCTTGCTGCGTTCCGTAGTTAATCTTCATGTGCATTTGAATCAGGTTGACGACTTCGAAGATAAAATCATCTTCGAATCCTAATTCTTTTAAGAAATGGCAAGCAATTTGCGCAGAAACATGCTCATGTCCGTAGTAGGAGTAATGGCCTTTCATCGGCTTGTAGGTTTTGCAAAATGGTTTTCCTGTATCGTGAAACAAGGCGACCACTTGCATGAGAAATTTGTCTTCTTCCGTGTAAAAGGCGTTTACGTAATCGAAAACATGATAAGTATGCTTGCACAAAGGGTACTGATGATAAGGGTTTTCCTGATTGAACTGATACATTTCTTTGAAAATCGGAATGGCATTCAACCTGTCGAACAGCTCTTCATAGGAGGGTTCATTTTGAAGCAATTGAACGAACTCTTCTTTTTCAATGGCATAAGGAACTGGTTCGTGCAGGAGATGAATGTGATCCCAGCCTTCATTCTTAATGGGAAAATGGAAGTTCTTCCGCATCTTTGCCACGATGTATTCGTCTACGGTTCTCTTTCGGGATCGATTTCTCTCCAGGCATACAGAATAGGGAACATCGACGTAATAGCATTCTTTTTGGACATCGGGAAATTTGGCAAGGACCTTCATTCTTTTCTCTCTGTCAATATTAGTTGCATCTAGGATGACATTCTTTCCATTCGCCAGCTCCGTTGCGATTTTCGAATAAACCTCAAAAAATACTTGCGCGGACTTTTTTTGTTTTCGCTCATCACCGAATAAGTTCTGGCGAATTTCATCCGTAGACACGATGGTTGCCCGTTCCTTTTTGGCAATTTCTTGTGCCCACTTGCTTTTGCCACTGCCCACAATGCCTGACAGGACGATTAATTTCTTTTTCACTTATATCTCACCTCCTTTCAATAAAAGCATAATTTCGACATGCTTTTCCAATATTATACACACTTCGCGTATAGATGGCACCCTTCTTTATTCCTAGATTTTCCGTTCTTTACAGCCACGGACCAAAGAAATTTTGTACAGCTTGCTCGGAATAGCTATCTTCCCCCCGCCAATTCACGACAGCGAAAAAGTCATTCTTCCCGCCACGCCCTGGTCTGTCCTTGCTTGGAGCCAATATCCCTGCGGATGCAAGAATTTCCATGAACACATCACGTTCGTTCTTGCTAGATGGAAAGATACCATGGAGGCGCTTCTCCAATTGACGGGCGGCATCGGTTGGTTCACTGCTCGCGATAATGGCTAGCACTTGACGGAGAATGGCTACATCTTCTTCCTGTACCGTAAGATTATCTTCTTTGCTTAATAGCTCCAGATCAAGCATGACGTACAAAAGGTAATTCAGGCGGATGCCGCCCCACTTGATTCTTTCAAAATTCAATACATTCAAATCTTCATCCGTATACTGCTCTCGGCTTGCAATATGGTAGCGGTCGCAAAGATGGCAGTCTCCGTACATAGCGAAATAGGTGCCGTTTTCTGGATTTATATATTTGCCGACGTTACTTTCGAACGTATGGGCTGTCAATGCCTCTGTTAAGGCCCAGCTAGACAAGGCGCTGCGCAGGTACGCCTTTCGCGTCGATAGACTGTGCAAAAATGCTGCGGCGACTTGTTCTTTCGTCACTTTTTCATGCAGAGCAATGATTTTATCTATGCACTCCTCGTGACTGATCGTTAGCGGGTCAAACATGAGACCTTTGCTTTTTGCGTATTCGAAATCTTCTCCCGAAAAATCGTATGGGCGACTCTTCCACCCGTTGCTGCTCCAAAATGTTTTCATCAAGATTTGCTTTGCTTTTTTATCCATAAAACGATTGCTCCTTTTTTCTTTGCTTTCCATATTTTAGCGCGGATCGTATGTATGAAAAAAGAGTCCAACGTGTGAAAGATCGTTGGACTCTGATTGCGTTGCTACTACGTTCCGCAAAACGTTTGGTAACGACATGCTGATTCCGCTGGTAAAGTCGTATATTCTACCTGTTCAGGCGTGTACGCATATGGATCAGAAAGGACTGCCAAAAGCCGTTCCATCACGGTGTAGTCGCCCTCTTTCCATGCTGCTTCCAACGCTTCTTCTACACGATGGTTCCGAGGGATGACTGCCGGATTACTCTTTTTCATCAACTGTTGTGTCGCTGCGGTGTCTTCTGGCTGTCTCGTTAGTCGGGCTTTCCACTGCTCATGCCACTCCGTGAATTCTTTCGTGCCAAACAGCACGATAGCTTCTGGTTGATTTGTCGTGAGCGCACGGAATGTATTCGTATAGTCTGCACGGTGCTCCTTCATCATGTTGAGCAGACCTTCGATCAACGCTTCGTCTTGCTCCTCTTCGTTAACCAATCCAAGCTTTGCCCGCATACCTGTAAGCCAATTGCTGTGATACAGCTTGCTAAATTCGGTAAGGGCATCTTCGGCAATTTTCACAGCCTGCTCTTCATTTTCATGCAGCAACGGCAATAAGCTTTCCGCAAAACGAGAAAGATTCCACACGGCAATGTACGGCTGATTTCCATAAGCGTAGCGGCCTTGAACGTCAATGGAGCTAAATACCGTTGCAGGATCATACGAGTCCATGAAAGCACAAGGACCGTAATCAATGGTTTCGCCGCTGATCGCCATGTTATCGGTGTTCATAACCCCGTGTATAAAGCCAACAAGCTGCCACTTGGCAATCAACTCCGCTTGACGCTTGATGACTCCTTTCAGCAGGAGAAGGTAACGATTTTCTTCTGCTTCTATCTCTGGAAAATGTCTTTGCAAGGTGTAATCAGCTAACGCTCGGAGATCTTCGATCGAGCACCACCTTGCCGCGAATTGGAACGTGCCCACTCTGATATGACTGGCAGCCACACGCGTTAAAATGGCACCAGGCAACTCGGATTCACGATAGATAGACTCGCCGGTTGTCACTACTGCAAGGCTCCGTGTAGTAGGAATCCCGAGGCCATGCATGGCCTCGCTAATGATGTATTCGCGCAGCATCGGGCCAAGGGCTGCTCTACCATCGCCGCCGCGTGAATAAGGTGTTCTGCCGGAACCTTTCAGTTGAATATCAAAGCGCTCTCCGGAGGGTGTAATCTGCTCGCCAAGCAGGAGGGCCCGTCCGTCACCCAGCATGGTAAAATGACCGAACTGATGTCCGGCATATGCTTGTGCGAGAGGCATTGCGCCTTCTGGTGCCTCGTTTCCCGCGAGCATGGCTACAGCATCGGCGCTTTGGAGAGCTTCTGCGTTCAGCCCCAGCGACTTTGCCAATGACTCGTTAAGAATAGCGAGCTTCGGTGAATGCACAGGAGGTGGGCTCAGTCGGGAGTAAAATGATTTCGGCAGGGTTGTATAGCTGTTGTCGAAGTTCCATCCCGGCTTGATCGTTGTTTTTTTGTCTGTCATTGTATCTCCTTTTTCGATTGATGTATTTGAATGGAAGTAACTGTACACTTGATACATTTTGCCAATTTATTATACCCTTTTCATGCAAGATTGGAGCACATTGGTCAGGTGAAAAAACAAAAAAACACCAGATTTCTCCTCGACGTTTTAGTTCGGTGTTAACAATATGATGCCCACTAAAACCATGAGAACCATTGTAATAGCCTTGCGATCAGCAGTCTGGAAGAAGAACTCGGTGTAAAGATTTTCGAACGCTCACGAACTGGACTGGAGCCAACCGAAACAGGAAAAAAACTAATCGAAAGAGCGCAGGACATAATAAACCGTATTGAGGAATTTAAAAGCGAGGCAAAATGTGAAGCCTCCGAAATCGAAGGACAACTCTCCATCTCTGCTGTTCCGGGCATGTGTAGGAGTATTGTCCCGAAAACATTGGCTGCCATTAACGAAAAATTTCCGAAAGTACATTTGCAAATAAAAGAAACACATCTTTTTCAAGTCCGGAAAGATGTGTTGAATGGTGAGGCAGATATTGGAGTCGTCTACTCTTTCCCCTCTTCCCAGGAAGAAAATCAGCAACTGGCAGCCACACATATCATTGACAGCTCCATGATGGTTTGTTTTCGAAAAGATTCTCCATTGGCAAAGAAAGATGTAATTTACATGGAGGAATTGCATAAATACCCTTTTGTTGCTTCCGCGAACGTGGGCGACACCAAAAAATTTCACGCTTATATCTTTGGGGACTATCACAAAATAAACTTCCTGGTCCAGTCGCAAAACTATGAAACAAAAAAGCATTTTATTTCGCAAGGATTGGCATTATGCCTTGAATCGGACTTAACAACCAAATCCGATCCCTTTTTTCAGCGTGAGGATATTGTTGTTAGGCCACTCATCGCAAAAGAACCAAAGCTCTCTTATTATTGTATCAAGCTAAAAAACCAAAATTATTCCGTTGCAGGCAAGGAGTTTTTAAAAGAACTTCAAGCCCAAGCGAATCAAATCAAATAATGAATAGGTAGCGCCAATTGGAGGAAAATTACCATTTACATGATACCTAAAGGTGTTATATTATCATTAAGTAAAACCTAAAGGTGTTATATTTACAAAAACGAAACGGAGAGATTTTTGTGGAGCAAGTGCAAGATATTAAACAAACGATCGTTTTCGAGGCGCCTATCGAAAAGGTATGGGAAAAAGTATCGACTGCTGAAGCGATTTCTACATGGTTTATGCCCAACGATTTCCAGCCGGTGGTAGGTCATGAGTTTCATATCCAATCCCCTTTTGGACCTTCGCCATGCAAAGTGTTGGAGGTAGAAGCTCCTCATCGCCTTTCTTTTGCTTGGGATACAGACGGTTGGGTAGTCTCGTTTCTGTTGAAAGACTTGCGTGATAAAACGGAGTTTACCCTGATTCATGGTGGTTGGAAAGCAGCGGATGAGATCATAGGAAAAGCAAACGAGAAGAGCGCAGTGATCCGCGACAGAATGAATCAAGGTTGGGTTGGTATTGTTCACGAGCGTCTGAAAAAGGTTGTGGAAGGCTAAATGTCTGCTTCAGCAGAAAAAGTTGATGTATTTCAAGCGATCGCTGACCCTACTCGTCGAGAAGTACTTCGCTTGCTAGCTGAAAAAGATTTGCCGATCTCAGCGATTACCTCTCATTTCCCCATAAGCCGAACTGCTGTGGTCAAGCATCTCCATATTCTTGCGGATGCAGAATTGGTCACGGGACATAAGGTAGGTCGGGAGAAAATCTATCGGTTGCATCCTGGTCCCTTGACCGAAGTAAAACAGTGGCTTTCCTTTTACGAACAGTTCTGGAACAACAAGCTGTCCATGCTCAAGCATTTGGTGGAGACGGATGGACAAACGGAGCTTACGGTCGTGCAAACAGAGCCGGATCTACAAAGGAAATAGGTGTGTCTTGCTCTTCCCCCTTGATTGTTTTACGCAAATCAAGGGGGATTTTTGATCCATCGAAAGAAATAGCAAAAAGACTGCCGATTATCTCGACAGCCTGGTGTTGTTTGATTACACAGTCGATTACTTATTCAACAGCTCAGTCAGTTCGCTTGATTCGGTCAATTGCAACGGTGCGGTTCCATACGTTTTGCCATCTTCTGAACCAAACATATGGTCTTTGTTGTCACCGCTCAATACGAAGAACAATGTCTTCGCCTTCACTTCCGCTTTGTTATCTGTGCCTACATGAGCCGGCAATGTGTTTGTTGTTACTTCAGCGTAATTGAATTCAACAGCCAATGCTTCCTTCTTGTCCTTTTCCACCGCTTGCGTGCTTTCATCAAAACGCATTTCGTAAGCCGGTGTCGCAAAGCGTTTATCTGTTAAAGAAAGAATTTCCTTGAACTTTTCATCTTCTGGCTTCAGGGATGTTTTCTCTCCCTGCTTGTATACCACGATTTCTTGCGGAGCCACAAGTACTTGCTGCTCCTCTTTCTTCGCTTCTTCTGGCTTTTGTGTCGTTGCTTCACCAGCTGGCTGCTGGGCTTGATTTTGAGTATTTGGTTGCTCAGCAGTTTGCGTGTTGCCGCAAGCGGTCAGGACTGCTAGCAGAAGTGCTGCTGGGATCAATGTAGACTTTTTCATGTTGAGAACCACCTTTTACATTTTCTCTCCATTGCTCTACTCGGTTAATTAAAATAAGGGCGATCGCGAACAATCGCGGACACGCCCGTGCGGTTGAACTGATACATGGAGTGTTTTTAACCCATGCATTATATTATAATCAAAATAAAATTGCAAATAATCACCAGTTGAAGTCTCCAGGCAAACATACCTTAATGATGATGGGTAGAATGGGGAAAATATTTCGTGGTAGTAAAATAGAAATGACGGACTCGTGTCATAAGGAGATGCCAAATGAATCATCAAAAAGTTGTTCATTTCAGTGATAAGGACTTGGATGGCGAGTCGTGTGCGATCCTGAGTCATCTTGCTTTTTCCAATCAAGAAGTCGTTTCCTGCGGAGTGACTCCGTACACGGTCAATCAAGAAGTACAAAAGTTTATGGAAGAAGAGCTTACCCGCGATATGTATGTTGTGATTACCGATGTGAGTGTCAGTGACGAGGTGGGTTCACTGATTCAGAAAAAAGTCGATGACGGGCATGCTTTTGTCTTGATTGATCATCACCCTACCGCATTGCCATTGGCTTCCAAGTACGAATGGGCAAACGTTATCACGGAAGAAGCGGGAAAAAAGACCTCGGCAACCAGCCTTTATTATGATTACCTAGTAAACCAGGGGCATCTGACCCCTACAGGTATTCTCTCTGACTATGTGGAGCTGGTTCGTTCTTTTGATACGTGGGACTGGGATGCGACTGGGCTTGTTCAAGCAAACCAGCTCAACATTTTATTCTATATGGTCGAACGGGATACATTTGTGCAAAACGTGCTCGGACGCTTGCGTGGTGATGATGTACATACGGATCAGTTCGTTTTTAACGAAATAGAATCGATTCTCATCTACACAGAAGAAAAACGAATCGATGAATTTGAGCAAAAAAAGCTGAAGCAAATGAAGGTGATCCCCGTAGAAATCGATTTAGAAGAGCCAAAAACGTATCAAGTCGGCGTTGTGTTCCTCGAACAATATCACTCCACAACAGGAAATTTCCTATGTAAGAATGCCGAGATGATCGATTTCGTCGCGATGCTCGATCCCGGGAAAGGCAGAATCAGTTTTCGTACCATTCGAGATGATGTGGATCTGTCGGTGATCGCACAGCATTATGGGGGCGGCGGTCATCCAAAAGCTTCAGGCTGCTCCTTTACGGGCGTTACGTTAAAAGCCTTCGTGTACCCAGCTCTGAAAACGAACTAGAACAAGACAAAGAGCCAAGCAATTGCTTTGGCTCTTCTTGTTTCCAGTTGCTGTACATTACAGTTCAACAATCTTCGTAGCAATGTTATTGCAAAACTCCCTGTCATGCTCCACAAAAAGGATCGTTGGCGAGTGTTCGAGAAGCAGCTCTTCAATTTGCATGCGCGAAATGACATCAATAAAGTTTAGCGGCTCATCCCAAATATGGAGATGGGCTTTCTCGCAAAGACTTTTCGCAATCAATACTTTCTTCTTCTGACCGCCGCTAAAAGCGGAGATGTCCTTCTCAAATTGCACGCGGGAAAAGTCCAGCTTTCGCAAAATCGATTTAAACAGGCTTTCATCAATCCCATTATCGCGGGCAAAGTCCGTTAGATTCCCCTTTAGATGGGAAGTATCTTGGGATACGTAAGAGATTTTCAGTTGGCTCCCCTTTCGAAAGGTGCCCGTATGATTGATGTTTTCCCCGATGATGAGCTTGAGAATGCTGGATTTTCCAGAGCCGTTCTTGCCTGCCAGCGCAATACGCTCCCCCTGTTCAATCTTAAAATTGATATCTGAGCAAACCAGCTTCTCTCCGTAATAAATCGAAACCTTCTCCAGTTCGACCAGTTCATTTTTATGATAAGCAAGCTGTGAAATCTTTAAGCTATCCTGGTTTTCAATGTTTTTCAGGAGCTTCGATTTTTCATCGATTGCGGATTGCTGTCTTTGCTCAATCGATTTGGAGCGTTGCATCATTTTCGCTGCCTTATGTCCAATATATCCTTTATCTACCTTGGAACCGGAATTTAAGGTACCATTTTTCGTTTTTTCCACGGCGTGCGACCAGTTGCTTGTTCGTTTCGCTGCATCCGATAAGCGTTTAATGTCTTTTTTGAGCTTCTCGTTCTCAGCGAGTTCATAGTTATCCTGACGCTGTTTATTTTCCCACCAATCGGAGAAATTGCCTTTTTGAACTTCGATGTTGGTCTTATTGATGGAAAGGATGTGATCGACGCAGTTATCAAGAAATGCTCGGTCATGCGACACCAGAATATATCCGCTTTTACTATTGAGGTAATCACTGACGAGCTGTCGTGCATGCATATCTAAGTGATTCGTTGGTTCATCAATTAAAAGAAAGCTATTTTCCTTAAGAAATAAGGCAGCTAGCATTACTTTCGTTTGCTCACCGTTGGACAAGGATTCGAAGGGGCGATACAGGACATCCTCCGATACCTTGAGGAGTGAGAACTCACGCATTAATTCCCAAAGCTGATAGTCTGGGATAATCTCTTCGATAATATCAAGCGTAAGATATTCCTTATGCTCGACTTGGAAAGGAAAGTATTCAAAGCTGACATGCGCTGTGATCTTTCCGCTGTAATCATATTTTCCCAGCAACAGATTGAGGAAGGTCGTCTTCCCTCTCCCGTTTCTTCCCGTAAAGCCCAATTTCCAATCTGTATCGAGTTGGAAGCTCACGTTTTCAAAGATATTATCGAAGCTGCCCTCATAGGCAAACGTCAGGTTCGTCACATTGATTAATGACATACAATCATCCTCCTGTAAAAAAAATCAAAAAGCTACAAGAAAGTTACCCTCTCTTGTAGCTCAAATAAATACAGCAAATCCAACTCAAAATGGAGTTAGATAAGGATATATTGATTGAGTGAAAAGATAATGTAACTTTCTTGCGTAGAAAGAATAAAACATGCGATGAGTATCGCTTTTCTGTTTTATTTTTTAAGCAAGAAAAGAATCCATTATACCTTTCAGCTCCTGTCATTGATTTAACTGGATTTTATCATAACCATAATTTAGTTGCAACTTAATTTTACTTAACTTACCCGGTGCTGCATAGGAGTTCCATTGACCATCGCGATTTTTATTAATTTTTTCCATTCAGAGAAGGAATTTACAAAAATATTTTGAATTAATCTAATCGTAATTGAATTCATTTTATTTCTGCATACATATGGAGGAGAAAAGCTATGAAAAAATTGGCAAAAAGTTTGGGTATTCTCGTTTTGGCATCCTCATTCCTGATCGTCCCGACACAAGCAGCAGATGCGGGAGCAAAGGGAAAAGACTCTATCGTTCGTCCACAAAAAAATATTTTTGAAGGAAACTGGCGATACGGTGATACGTTAGTAGTGACATACGATACTTTCTTACCGAATGGATGGATTTCGATTGAAAAAGAGCCACATCGTGGAACACAGCTTGGATATGAAGTAGTGAAATATATTAATGGCGCTAATTATGGGCAAGTGGAAAGAAGCTTAAGCTATAACATCCCTTCTGGTTGGGTAGAAATCGGTCGAGGTTATAACAGCAAGAGACAGGCTTATTATGATATCAGAAATGAAAATAAAAAACGGTACCAACCTCAAGAGCTGGAGAATAAATGGGTCGGTACCAGCCAGTCTGTACCATATGGCTGGGTCGTGGTAAATATTAGTCTCTATGAAAAACATATCGTAAATATCACCAGTATCCCCACTGAATCCAGCATTGAAGCGATCAAGCATCCTTCGCCATCCTTTGCTTATGAAATACCAAGAGGCTGGGAAATCACTGTGGACGGAGAGCATTCTCGAATTCTCACAAGAAAGTACTAATCATAACAGATACCATCTGTTATGAAATGAGATAATGAAACGACCTGTAGGTAGCACGATGGAAAACCATTCGTGCAACCCACAGGTCGTTTTCGTTATTTGAAAGGAAAACTCTCCTGCGGCTTCCAATTACATGTGCAGTTGAATCCGATTGCCAGAAGGATCCTCCGTAACAAAATGACCGCTCTCCTCCTGAACAGATGCACCGAATTCTCTCAACTGAGTGATTACACGATTTCTCGCTTCCTCATTCGGGAGCACCAGGACAAACGATTCGAGTCCTGGGCTCTTAGGATGTGGCCGTGGAGCGCCGACACCGGCCCACGTGTTCAACCCGATATGATGATGGTACTTTCCAGTGGAGATGAACAGTGCCTGTGCTCCATATCGGTTCACTACCTCAAAGCCAAGTCCTTTGGTATAAAAATGTTCAGCTTCATTTAACTTCGATACATGCAAATGAATATGTCCCATAATGGTACCAGCAGGCAGACCCTTCCAGACGACCTGTTCCCCACTGGACAGCAAATCTGTAAAATTCAATGGTTCTGTTGCCATGTCTACGATGCCTTCATGCCAGCTCCATTGATTAGGATTACGATCGACGTAAATTTCAATGCCATTTCCATCCGGGTCCGATAAGTATAACGCTTCACTAACGAGATGATCCGAAGACCCGATACGCAAATTCAACGCAGAGAAGCGTCGCACAACGCTAGCCAAATCAGAGCGTTTTGGCAACAATAGCGCAAAATGATACAAGCCTGTCGTATGATTTTGTTTCGGTAGAGCGTCATGGAGTTGTTCAATGGATAGCAGCACTGTTTTGCCGTCCGCAGTCAGTTCCGCCTTTGTGGCAGATTGGTTCAAGATTTTAAATCCGATCACCTCCTGATAATAAGCCAGGGATCGATCCAGGTTTTGCACCTTGAGATTGACTTGTCGGACAAATGTATTCGGGCTTTGATGAAAATTCATGGGAGTGTTCCTCCTCGTTTTTATAAAATGTTGTTTTTCGTACTACAGTCAAGCTGACCATAAACGACTGTCTCTATTCAGTGATGAACTTGCATTTCTTTTACTTACTATTTGTAATAAAGTTACTATAATATATTATTTGTGGAATGTCACGAAAAAAAGAGCAATACGTTTCACCGGAGACAATATTTTCATTCATTTCAGTAATTTCAGTATTGACTAAAATAACTGAAAAAAATTAATATAATATACATAACATCTTTTAGGAAGTGATGCACATGAAAAAGTCTGCTTTGATTAGTGCTGTGCTCTTGTTTATCACTATGCTTGTAGGGGTTCTTGGCACGTACAGCATCATGATTGCGCTACCATTGATTGGAGAGGAATTACATCTGAATCCAGTGGAGCAAGGTGCGATCATGAGTGTTTATTTTTTAGGCTTCGCGATTTTTACCATTCCTGGAGGGATCATTGCTGATAAACGAGGATCGAAGCAAATTATTATAATCAGCGTGGTACTGTGGGCAATTTTGACTGCGCTTACAGGAGCGGTCACAAGTTTTGCAGCCTTACTCGTTGTCCGTTTTTTGTTGGGGGTTATCGATGCCCCACTAATGCCTGCTATGTATAAAGCGATTGCCGAACGAACACCTGCAAACACCCGTACGACCACATTATCCATCGTTTCATCAGCCGATCCACTTGGGTCTGGACTTGCCCCTTTTCTCGTAGCACCATTGATTGCACTACTGGGATGGCAGGAAGCTCTTTTTGTTACAGCATCAATCGGCCTGCTCTTGGCCCCCATTCTCTTGATATTCCTTCCCCGTCCTTTCGTAATGGAACAACCTTCAAGCTCAGATTCAAGCTCAGCATCAAAATCGAAACCTATCCCTTTACTATCTCTTTTACGTAACATGGATTTGTGGAAACTAACAGGTATGCTCAGCGGGATTAATATCGTGATGATTGGATGCATGACATGGGTACCTACCTACTTAACAACTGAAAAACATCTCGCTATTACCGAAACTGGCTTATATGCATCACTTCCTCTTCTCATTTCCATGCTTGGCTATTTGGTAGGCGGTTGGTTATTTGACCGTTATTTTCATCAAAAGTTTCGAATGATGGTCATTCCGTCCATTCTGGTCTCAACGATTTTCCTTACGCTTATGATCCTATCTGACGATGTCAACCTGTTTATGTTGTTTGAGTCTATTTCTTTGTTTTTTCTATCCCTTACCACTCAACCTATTATTGGACTTACCATGCGTCTCATTCCCTCAGATGCTTTGGGCACTGCTACTGGAATTCTGTTAACCGGAGGAAAGGTGGCAAGTATTTTTACACCAATCGCGATGGGCGCATTCATTCAGGCGTACTCCTTTCAAGCCGGTTTTTCCCTGTTGCTAGTAGGTGCAGGAATCTCTTTTGTTTCAGCCTTTCTTATCCATCTCAAAAGGAGTGAGTAGTTTGACTAATTCCATTCAAAAACTGCTACAAGAAATGCCTGATTTCTCACATTTTCTAACCATAGAGGAATTGGACACCTCTTCCCGTGAATTAGCAGCCGCCTATCCACATCTTGTTACGCTCAGTACCATCGGTCACTCAACAGAAGGACACCCCATCCTCATGCTGCGAATTGGAAATGGCCAACATCGCGCGTTGTTCGTCGGTTGTCCGCATCCAAATGAGCCGATTGGAGCTCTATCGCTAGAGTATCTCAGCAAAAAGCTATGTGAGGATACTGCCCTATTAGAGCAAATGGATTATACCTTTTATATCATCAAAGAAATCGATGTAGATGGTTGCCGACTGAATGAAGGTTGGTACGGCGGTCCATTTTCTCCCGATCGTTACATCCGCAGCTACTATCGTCCCAGTATACTCGAACAAGTTGAATGGACATTCCCGTATGCGTATAAAACGTTCAGCTTCAACGAGCCCATTCCTGAAACCGTAGCATTTATGCGGGCGATTGATGAAGCCAAGCCGCATTTCCTCAACAGCTTGCACAGCTCCGATCAAACTGGAACGTTTTATTATGTATCGACTCCTCTTCCCGACGCATTGTGCCAACAGATCGTAAAACTGACCCATGATCATCAATTACCGCTGATGATCGGCGAACCGGAGGCACCATTCATGCCCCCTATCCAAGACGGTTTTTATCAGCTGCCTGAGTTGTCTACTATGTACGATTACTACCAAAGCATCCTACCTACTGGAGAAGACCCTGCGAAAGCAATGCTCATGGGGGGCTCATCCCGAGATTATGCTGGGGCACGTTACCATACCTTTTGCCTTGTTTCGGAAATATCGTTGTTTACCGATCCTAGGATGGAAGATAAATCTGAAACCACTCATACCTACAAGGATGCTACGCTGGATATAGCTAAACTGGAAGGTGAACAGATTGCTTTTTTATCCAAACAGTACCAAAGCGCACAGGCATTCATAACGGTACCAACCAAATTTCAGCGAACTGTAGAGGATTTTCTGATCGGTATGGAGGAAATTCGATCCCATCATTTACAATCAGCTGAAAGTGATGCAGCTTTAGCGCGCTTCGCAACAGTTGCTGAAATGTTTGACTTGAAACTACGCACTTTATGGAGCTCTCTATGCTGCTGCAGCATGATGATCCGTATGCTGGACGCCCAGCCCGACAACATCACCCTTTCAGAGATTCGAGCAGATTCAGAAAAATGGCTGGATCAAGGCTTGCAAGAGCTACTCTCCTTTTTTAACTGGTCGATGCGTCCGCTGCGCGAATTGTGCGGTGTCCAGCTAGGTTCTGCCTTGATGATCATGGATTACCTTCGTCAAACCCATGAAAGCACTGCCACGCCATAAAATAATGAATGACGTGAGCGCCTGTCAGCAGAGCAGGCGCATTTTCTTTTGGTATTTTCTGAAGAAAGCGATGTCGATTGGTAGTATAATAGACAAAAGCATGGAAATCGGGCAAAACGAGGAAAAAGGAGTCATGAAGTTGGACAAATTAACGGCGGAAACGATGCAATTGATTGAAGAAATGGCTCTCCATCACGAAAATCAAGGATTATCCAGAATTGCTGGCCGGATTATAGGACTGTTGATGGTCTCTCAGGAACCCCTTTCATCCGAACAGATAGCCACTACATTGCAAGTCAGTCTAGGAAGTGTGTCTACCAATATGCGCATTCTTTTAAAAATTGGATTCGCGGAAAAAAAGAGTGTGACAGGAGACCGTGTGAGCTATTACATCATGGCACCAGACGCAATCGAAGAAGAGCTTATACAGGGGTTAGAGCAAATCCTATCATTAAAGAATGTCATAGAAAAAGGAATCCAAATTGATAGTTTGAAGCAAAGTGAGCTAGTTATGCAGCGATTCAATGAGACGCTGGAAGCAATTGATTTATACAGGGAATCTCTCAACCAAATGCTCGCTGAGTGGAAGTCTCGTCGCATGTAACATCAAACAGCTCGTATCAATGGAAAAGCAGAAAGGCAGCTTTGGCGCTGAAAAAGCCACGGCTGCCTTTTTTTATAGAGATGGCATCGATCATTTGACTAGTGATAGCTCGTTTTCTGTCACCCATTTGTAGTTCTTAACTTCTCCTCCCCCTGTCGTGGGAGTGTAATCGATCATATACACAGTCGTTGTATTTGCCGTATCAAGCTTGGCTGATGCATCGAGCATCCCTTTCACATGATCCGCCTTCAAGACGACTTCCGTTCCCGGATTATACGGTTGCTTGATATGGTTCTTGATTTCTTCTTGAATGATCCATTTATAACCCTTCACAGGGGGCTCACCCGTTGTAGGCGAATAGGTCACTGAATAGGCGGTTGTGTCGTAAGCCCCCACAATTTTCGCTTTCGCCCCTTGCATCCCCGGTTGGTGACTTGCTTTCAAGATGACTTCACTCCCTACTGTAAACGTAGGTTTCGGTACAATCTCTACTTGCTCCAGCACATCCGGTGCAGCAGCACCGCCACATGCACTTAACCCCATCGCGGTAATCAGCATAAGTGATATCAGTTTCCATTTTTTCATTCCAAACACCTCGAATTCTTTGTTGTCTGTCCGTAGTCGTTTTCCTCTTGATGTAAGGTATTATGGGTACACAAGACCTTCCTTATCCACTTTCATCCTGTTTGTTGCTTTACTTAAATGCATCCTTGGACGGGATTGACAAATCCTTGTTTTCAATCAACTGTAAAAGCAGAGCGTAGAATTGCTTCCGCTGCTCAATTGGCAAATCCTCGAGAATATTTTCGGCAATATCCGTTTGCAGTGCCAAAACTTGATCAATGCTGGATTGGGCTAATTCCGTGAGCTGGATCAAGGTGGCACGGCGATCAGTCGGATCAGGGATCCGCACCAGCAGCTTGTCACGCTCCAAGGCATCAATAAAATCTGTGACCGTGCGCGGCTTTACACCCAATTTTGCGGCGAGCTCGTTCATGCGAATTTTTCCAGCTTCTGAAACGATAGAAAGCAAACGTAGCCTTGGACCAGAGATATGGTATGGAATATCAAGCGCAGCCAATTTGGTCTCGAATTCTCGCTGAATAGAATTGGTGGCACGAATCAGGATGTGAATGATATCAATCGCTGGTGGACTCATTTGATTGGGGAACATGGTAGACCTCCTTGACAATTGTGCGAAAAACGAATACCCTCTATTACAGAGGTTACTCACTATTTTATAGTTATTTAGTGAGGAAACTCACTATGAGGAAACGCACTAACTTCGTCGGTATTCTCATTATTGTAGCGAATCTTACGCTATTTGCAAATTCGAGCGGTCTGAATGCCTTTTGAGAACTACCCTGGAAATGGAGGAATACACATGAATCACTCCGATTTTGCCATGGAGAATAGCAACAAGCTCCTTCGAGTCCTTGTCGTCACCTTGATTTTTTCGGTCATGAATGGAACGATGTTTAATGTAGCTTTACCGGAAATTGCACAGGAATTCCATCTGATGCCTTCGCAGGTTAGTTGGATTATGACAGGATACATGACCGTCTATGCCATCGGCTCGGTTGTTTTTGGCAAGCTCGCTGACCAATATAGGCTCAAGGACCTTCTGACATATGGTCTCCTTATTTTCGCAGTCGGTTCCATTGCAGGGATGCTCGCCACGGAATATTGGATGATCATTCTTGGACGTATCTTGCAAGCCTCTGGAGCATCGGTTCTGCCAGCGACCGCCATGATTATTCCGATTCGCTATTTCGCTCCTGAACAACGAGGACGAGCACTTGGTACGTCTGCTGTCGGACTCGCCTTGGGAAATGCGGTTGGTCCGGTGGTGGCGGGCCTAATGGCTAGCTTTGGAAGCTGGCGCATGCTGTTTCTTATTTCTTTGCTACCGCTCTTTACTCTCCCTTTCTTCCGCAAATATTTGGACGATGAAAAGGGAGCACCTGGATCAATAGACTTTCTCGGAGGAGGACTACTGGCTTCAACGGTTGCTTTGTTTCTCCTGTCGATTACTGAGAGTAGCGGACTGTTATTCGCAGGGGGAATTGTGCTGTTGGCCATGTTCATCCTCCGAATTCGGACTGCCGAACATCCCTTTATTCAACCTGCATTATTCCGCAACCGAAGCTTTTCAGTAGGCTTGTTCATCGCTTTTCTATCGACAGCCCTGAGCTTTAGTGTCATGTTCATGACCCCACAATTTTTGAGCGCAATCAATCAGTTGTCTGCTGGAAACATCGGCTTTGTACTTTTCCCTGCCGCAATTGCCTCTGCACTCTTGGGACGCCAAGGTGGTTTGCTTGCAGATGAACGCGGGAACTTCTTCGTTGTCTCGCTAGCTGCTTTCTTAATGCTCGTAAGCTTCAGCCTGCTCTCAACCTTCGTGGGCATCTCGCCAATCACCATTGCTGTCATTCTCATTTTGAGCAATGTAGGTCAAACCTTCATGCAAATTGCCTTGTCCAATACACTTTCGAGAACGCTCGTGAAGGAACAGACAGGCGTCGGCATGGGACTATTTTCGATGCTGAACTTCATCTCAGGTGCCGTTGCTATGAGCCTGATTGGAAAAGCACTAGACAATCAAACGGCAACGATGAAGATCAATCCGCTGGCAAATCCGGCAGCATCTGTGTACAGCAATATCTTCCTCCTGCTAGCCATTCTCATCATGGGAGTTTGGATGCTGTATCGACTGCAATTCCATGCCAGTAAAACTCTTGTCCATACAGACGAACCATCCAAGTAAAATGTTTCATGTAAAAAGAAACCAGTTCTAAGGACCTCCTCGTGTCCTGAACTGGTTTTCGTTCTATTCCGCTGCAAGTATGTACTGCCCTCCAAAGCCAAGGGCAAAATAGTAGAAGTTGTCCTCTGTCCAGTCATCGCTTGGATCGATTCTGTCACTCCACCAATGCAAGCCGTAAGACCCAATCCTCTCGTATGTCCGAAATTTTGGCTGAATCGATTCTTGAACCCATGCTGCTGGAACGATTTGCTTGTCTTGCCATTGACCGACTTGCAGATAGAGTAATCCTAGCTTTCCCATATCACGCGAAGTAAGGCGTAATCCGTCTCCCCCGTTATGAATCCCCTGTCCGTCCGAATACCAATACGAATCTTCGATGTTCAAAGGCTGAAAGAGATACTTTTTGGCAAAATCATATGTGCTCATTCCTGTTGCCTTTTGCAGGATGGCAGACAATAAATGCGAACAACCAGAATTGTAATTCATCTTCTCTCCCGGTTGGTCAAGCAACGGTCGATCCAGCACAAATCGCACCCAATCCGGACTGTGGAGCATCCGGGGAAATGATTGCCACTCGCCGAACTCTGGCCAATCAAAGCCGGGTGTCATCGTGAGCAAATGAAACAAGGTAATGGATCGTTTAACGGGATCGACAGACTTTTGCTCTAAATAGGGAAAGTAGGAAGTGATAGGTATATCTAAACCAGCAATCAGTCCTTGATCTAATGCAATCCCGATAAGCGCTGAGATAAAGCTTTTGGTGCAAGAATTGATCTTTTGAAGTTTTTGCGCTTGCTTCTTGTTTTTATGATATTCGTAAGTCAGATAACCGTCTTGAATGATGAGGCAGCTGACGACCTTCTCTTTTCTGATCTTTCTGTCAAATCCATTCAAAAGCTCTGTATCTAACCGCGTTATTGCAGGGTCTGCAAGTGGAAACAAGGGTGAATGCACGTGATTGTTCCTCCTCCGACCGATTGGTATTTAAGACTCTTTCCCTGGTATTTCCCCCCTAAGGTATCGTTCGCCCCATTCACACATGAGATCCATGATTGGTTTGAGCGTTTCACCCAATTCACTCAATTCATACTCGACCTTTGGCGGTACTTGGCTGTACACAGTCCTGATGACAATTCCGTCCTCTTCTAGCTCGCGAAGCTGCTGTGTCAGGATTTTTTGGCTAATGTCCGGCATTTGTTTTTTCAATTCGCTCGTTCTTTTTGGGCCGTAGTATAACTGACATAAAATCAAGGTTTTCCATTTGCCCCCTAAAACATCTAGCGTTGCTTCAGAAGGAATTTGGTATGTATGTTTGAGCTTTGGTCTCATCGATTGGCTATCCTCCCTCATTACTTACGATTTTTCAGGAACCTTTTTGTTCCTATGTTACTTTTTGGTATCGAAAGCACAAAAAAGTGCGTACTTTTCACATTCCATTATATGGTGCATGATTCGGATATACCAGCACCTTAGAAGATGGACGTACAAATGACTACAAAGATAGAGTGGGTATGAAAATGAAAGTACTGACAGTTGTTACCCATCCACGAACCAATTCCTTGACCTTTGCCGTTGCAGAACGTTTCGTTCAGGGCCTAAAAGAGGCAGGACATGAGGTTGAAGTTTTGGATTTGTATCGCAGTGGTTTTCACCCTGTTTTATGGGAGGAAGATGAGCCAGATTGGAACAATGGAGATAAGAAATATTCCGAAGAGGTCGAGATTGAAATGGAGCGCATGAAAAAACACGACGCGTTAGCCTTTATTTTTCCGATCTGGTGGTTCAGCATGCCAGCCATGCTAAAAGGATATATCGATCGCGTCTGGAACAACGGGTTTGCCTATGGTTCACGTAAACTACATCATAAGCATGCATTGTGGATCGGTCTCGCAGCTGCTCCTGAAGATCATTTTCAAAAAAGACGTTATGACCAAATGATGACGCATCACCTCAATGTAGGAATCTCCAGTTACGTCGGGATCGACGATTCGAGGGTTGAGTTCCTTTATGACACCTTGGCGCAAAATCCTGCGCATATTGAGCAGTTGTTGGACCGTGCTTATCACCTGGGATTGCATTATGGGAGAAAAGAGAGCCTCCAGGTATAAAAAATGTCTCTCTATCGAAGCCATTGGTGGGCGTTGCAACTTTATCGCCCACCCCTTCTGACTTACTGGATGTTTAAACAATAAAAAAGAAAGCCCCCTTTTCTTATACGAAAAAGTAGGCTTTCGGCTATGTGTATACGCGTTACGCAAGAACCTCAACCGTAAATCCACCAGGAGCTTTCACATAAAACGTCCAACCATGCGATCTTACTGGCGATGCTACTTTGAAACCATCTTCTTTTAAGCGTTGATTAATTTCATTTACTTTCTCTTCGCTCTCCTGGATGAAACCGATATGAAATGTCTTGGGATATTGGACTTCGGCACCCTTCATTAAGGTAAACACCAAGCCGTTATCGTCAAATAAGACCCCAAAATTATCGCCACGAGCATCATTCGACGTATCTAACTTTTTCAGGCCAAAATATTTCTCCAAGAAATCCGAAGCAGCTGGAACATCCGTAACGGTAAGATTGACGTGATTCAATTTCATAATGACCACACATCCTTTGCACGAGATTAATTCAAGCGTAGCACATTCATGCAAATGCTAATCTTGATAGGCACCGGGGCTGATCATTGTCATGAATATCCGTCACTATTCTTTAAGGTTTCACGATCATTCTATTTGTTCACAGCTACTTTTGTTTTGTTTACGATATGAATGGCATGACCTAACACCGCTTCGGCAGCCTCCAGCCATACCTCGCTTAAAGTCGGATGCGGATGCATGGTTAACGCCACATCTTCTACACGTGCAGCAAGCTCAAGTGCCAGCACACCCTCCCCGATCAGGTTCGATGCATCAGCACCTACAACGTGCATTCCCAACAATAAATGACTTTCGTGATCCACTATCACTTCCGCAAAACCTTCTCCTTCATCCATGGCGAGTGCTCTGCCATTCGCCCGATAAGGGAACACCGCTGCCTTGACTTTGTACCCTTGAAGCTCAGCCTCTTCGCGTGTCATCCCCACACCCGCTATTTGCGGCTCGGTAAAAATCACATAAGGTAAATACGGGGAATCTACGCTACTAGGCAGCCCTGCGATAACCTCGGCTGCCACAATCCCTTGCTTCGTCGCACGATGGGCTAACGCAGGGCCAGGTGTTACATCGCCGATGGCATAAATATGCGCCTTGTTCGTACTGCCAGTCGGCGTCACGGAAATATAGCCTCGCTCGTCCATTTCTACTCCCGCCTGCGCGAGTCCGAGTTCACCTGTGTTAGGCACTCGCCCTATAGTGACGAGCGTTTTATGTGCGGTGATATTTTCGGAACCGTTCTTTTCCGAAGTGCACGCGAGTGTGACTCTTCCGTTCGCTACTTCAGCCTTCTCTACTTTTGTCGCGATCTTTACCGTCATCCCGAGCTGTTTCGCCTGCTTGAGCACTTCCTGAGAGAGATGGGCAGCTGTTTGCGGCAAAATGCGCTCGGTTGCCTCAATGATGGTCACCTGCGATCCAAGCTTGGCGAACGCCATCCCGAGCTCCATTCCAATATAGCCCCCGCCGATTATGGCCAGTGTCGCCGGTACTTCATCCAGTGCCAGCATATCAGTAGAATCCAGAATATATTCTCCATCTGTTTTCAAAAATGATGGAATAAATGGACGTGATCCTGTCGCGATAATCGCTTGTTTAAATTTGTACGTTTCAAAATCGCCACCCGTCTCGACACCTATCCGATCACTCGAGAGAAATGTCGCTGTCCCCTTCACGACTGTAACTCCATTGGCCTGACAGAGATAATCGACCCCTTTGTTCAGTTGAGCAACGACAGAAGACTTCCACGTTTGCCAGCTCGGCATATGGAAGGTCGCTTTCCCTTCCGGCAGTTGGATTCCAAGCTTATTCAGACTACTTAGCTTGTGGTATTCGCCTGCTGTATGAATCAATGCTTTCGACGGAATGCATCCGCGATTCAAGCAGACCCCACCCAGTACTTCTTTTTCAATCAGAACGACCGATTTCCCCAGCTGTCCGAGACGAATAGCGGCTGCATAACCTCCTGGCCCACCACCGATAACAACCACATCTGTTTCGACTGCTACTTCGCCGACTACCATCTATACCATCTCCGCAAACAATAGATTCGGATCTTCCAGCAGCTCCTTGATCCGGTTGGTAAAACGTACCGCTGTCACGCCATCGATCAGGCGGTGATCAAACGAAAGTGACAGGTTCATCATCCAGCGAATGACCCCTTCATCCTCACGCACGACCCAGCGCTTCTCCATTTTGTGCAAACTGATAATCGCCACCTCGGGGTGATTAATGATTGGAGTTGCTTGCAGTCCCCCAATTGGACCTACATTGCTGATCGTGAAGGTGCCACCTGTTATGTGTTCCATGGTCAATTTGCCTTCACGAGCCAAGCGTGCCAGTTGATCGATTTCTTCTGCGAGTTGAAAAATCGATTTGTGGTCTGCATCCTTGATGACTGGTACGATCAAGCCCTCAGGCGTATCGGTTGCAATGCCGATATGGTAAAAGCGCTTGAGCAAAATTTCATTCGTACGATCGTCAATCGATGCGTTCAGCGTCGGGAATTCCTTTAGTGCAATGACCAGCGCCTTGATAAAGAACGGCAGGAAGGTCAGCTTGATATTTCGCTTATCCGCATGTGGCTTTAACTTTTCGCGCAAAGCACGCAGCTGATCCATCTCCAGCTCATCAACTGAAGTAACATGCGGGATGATGGTAACTGATTTCACCATATGCTCGGCAATCTTTTTCCGGATGCCTTTTAATGGTAGCCGTTCGATATCTCCCTGCGACGAAGTGGCTACACGAGTAGCTGTCCCTGTTTTCGGCTGAACAACCGGTTCAGTCTCAACCGCCACTGTACTTGCCTCCAACAGACGCTCATTGCCAGAAACCGTCGTCGGAAACTTAGCTGGTGCTGATTTTTGCAGTCGATTGGCGAATTGTCGCAAATCTTCTTCCGTCACACGTCCCGCTGCTCCAGTACCCGTGACCAACTCGATATCCAGCTTCATTTCCCGTGCCAGCTGCCGAACGTATGGCGTGGCCAATGAGCGGCGGTGATCAGCACGAGCTGGTGCAAAATTGACTGTCTTATCCGGGTTTACGACCTTTTCTGGAAGCTTTGTCTCTTCCTTCTTTGCTTCCGTTCCTGCATCTATCACGAGAAGGGTAGTTCCGACCTCTACTGTTTCCCCTTCCGATATCAAAATTTCACGAATGATGCCAGTCACTGGCGCAGACAACTCAGCATTCACCTTGTCTGTCTGCACCTCGAGCAATGGCTGATCCTGTAGAACGGATTCACCTGTGCGAACCAATACTTTTACGATTTCTCCTTCATGCATACCTTCGCCCACATCTGGAAGCTTGAACTCAACCATATGACTCGCTCCTTCTCTTAAAACGTAGCCGTTTCCATAATTCCGTCCTTCACGCGTTCAGCCGTTGGCAAATAATCATCCTCGATGCTGAATTGCGGGACAGGCACGTCAAATCCGGTAATTCGTTTCACGGGAGCCTTCATGTAGATCAATGCTTCATCATTGATTATGGAAATGATCTCTGCACCCAACCCAGCAGTCTTATGCGCTTCGTGTACGACAACTGCACGTCCCGTCTTTTTGACCGAGGCTATGATCGTATCCCGATCCAATGGATAGAGCGTGCGCAAATCAATGACTTCACAGCTCAAGCCGTTTTCGCGCTCGATCTGTTTCGCAGCATCCTCTGCGACACGAAGCATCGCTCCCCAAGCAAAAATGGATACATCCGAGCCTTCCTGGACGACCTTCGCTTTTCCGATGGGTACACGATACATTTCTTCCGGAACCTCTTGTTTAAATGCGCGATAGAGCTTGGTCGGCTCCAAAAAAATGACCGGGTCAGGATCTTCCATTGCTGCAATCAGCAAGCCTTTTGCATCATAAGGTGTGCTTGGTGCCACAACCTTTAAGCCCGGGACATGGGCAAAAAACGTTTCGACACTCTCCGAATGCAGCTCAGGACCGCGAATCCCTGCCCCGTACGGCGTGCGTATGACCATCGGTACATGATACTGACCGCGAGTCCGATAGCGCATGCGTGCAGCATGAGAAACTATTTGTTCGAAGCCCGGATAAATAAAGGCAAGGAATTGAATCTCGACCACAGGAATTTTCCCGTTCATGGCAAGACCGATTGCCGCCCCGATTATTCCCGCCTCAGCTAGCGGCGTGTCCACTACACGGTCTGGACCGTACTTGTGAATCAAATCTTCCGTCGCCCGGAACACACCACCATTCACGCCGATATCCTCGCCGAGTAGCATTATGCGTGAATCATCTGCCAATTTTTGATCCATGGCCTCCGTGATTGCTTGAATCATCGTCAGTTTGCGTTTCATGCTGGGATTCCCTCCTGCTTCGATGGCTTGACGAGCTCGCTCTCCTGTTCGGTTGCCATCCACGATGGTTCAGCGTAGACGTGCTTGAACATGTCTTTCGGTTTGGACTTCGGATAGCTCTCTGCTTCGACAAGAGCTGCGTCGATCTGCTCATTCACCCGTGCAACCAGCTCTGCTTCCTTCGTTTCATTCCATAACCCTTGATTCTCCAGATACACACGTAACCTTTGGAGTGGATCGCGTTCTTGGCGCCATTCCTCAGACAAACTCTCTTGATCCCGGTATTTCTTCGGATCATCTGCGGTCGTGTGTGCACCATAGCGAAATGTGACTGCTTCAATTAATGTCGGTCCCTTACCTTCTAACCCACGTTGCATAGCTTCTTTCATGGTCAGCCAAACAGCGAAGATATCATTGCCGTCAATCCGAACCCCAGGGATGTCATAAGCAGCCGACCGTTGTGCAATCGTTTTCGATGCAGACTGCTGTGAAAACGGAACACTGATCGCGAAGCCGTTGTTTTGACAGAAGAAGATGGTCGGTGTTTGAAATACGCCTGCAAAATTCAATGCCTCATGAAAATCGCCTTCTGAGCTTGCCCCGTCACCAAAGTAGGCGATACTGACATGCTTTTCATTTTGTAGCTTGCTCGCCCAAGCAGTCCCTACTGCATGGACCATTTGAGTCGCGATCGGCACACATGGCGGCATGATGTTCAAATGTTTCGGGCTAATACTCCCTTCCATGTGACCCATCCAATAAAGGAACACCCTTGCCATGGATTGACCATGGACGATCGCTGCCGCATGGTCTCGGTAGGTTGGGAAAAGCCAATCTCCAGGTGTTAATGCCATCGCGCTGCCTACTTGTGAAGCTTCCTGCCCTTCAAAGGGAGCATACGTGCCCATTCTTCCTTGTCGCTGCAGGTTAATCGACTTGCGGTCAAACTGGCGAACCAGCGCCATATTTTCATACATCTTGATCATCGTCGCCTCGTCCAATTGCCCCTTGAGATCGCCTACCAGCTCACCCGCTGGACTCAATACCTGATATAATGAAGACATGGAAACATCCCTCTCTTTTTCAATGAAAAACACCGCGGTGTCTTTCGAAGATATGATTCTGATCGTCTTGCTTCTACTTTCGTCCCTATAGAAGAGCAAATAGCATGCCAATCATTTGAAAGCGATTTCACAACAAAACGATTCGAAAATGATCATTTTTGCATATGCATAATTGCACATAGATGATTAATTCTGACTATTCCGTTTACAAGCCTACTGAGGAGGACTTCGATGTATCAAACCAAGTATTTCCAGACCAGTGACAATCATGAGCTTGCAAAATTGCTGACGACCATCTTCAGTACATCCCACGATGGCTTGGCGATCTGTGACCGTAACGGCTACGTCCTGCTCTACAATGAGGCGTACTTGAACATCACGGGAGTTCCCGCCGACATCTTGAACAATTTTAGCTTTATGGAGCAAAAAGAAATGCATCTTGTTCCCGACTCTTCTGCTGTACGTACGATTTTGACAAAACAAACGCATAGTGTCGTGATCGATTATGCGAACGGTCGGCAAGCGATCAATACGGCTACCCCGCTGCTCGATCCAAACAAGGAATTATTGTTTGTGGTGGGAAATGTGCGTGACGTCACAGAGCTGAATCAGCTTCAGAGGGAGCTGGAGGAAACACGTCAAATCAGTTCCGCGTATCAAAGGGCTTTGGAGCATATCCAAACCGATAGTGACTTTGACGAGCAGATCATTTATCGCAGTGGGCTCATGCATCGAATAGCTTCACTCGCCAAGCGCTTTGCGACCAACGACTCCCCCGTTCTCTTGCTAGGAGAATCTGGTGTCGGTAAGGATGTCATGGCGAACTACATTCACGCCCAAAGCGGACGTACAGGGGAATTCATTAAGATTAACTGTGGGGCCATTCCCGAGCATTTACTCGAGTCCGAATTGTTTGGCTATGAGAAAGGCGCCTTTACGGGGGCAAGTCAATCGAAGGAGGGATTGTTTGAGCTGGCGGATCGAGGAACTATTTTTCTCGATGAGATTGGAGACCTCCCTTTTCCTTTACAGGTGAAGCTCTTGAATGTATTGCAGGATGGACGGATTCGCAGACTCGGGGGAAAAACATCGCGTCAGGTTAACATGCGAATCATTGCTGCCACCAATAGCGACTTGGAAGCGATGGTCGAACAAAAGCGTTTTCGGCAGGATCTGTTCTACCGGCTAAACGTACTTGTCCTCACCATTCCACCCTTGCGTGAACGCCGCGAGGATATTCCAGCTCTCATTTTCTACTATTTGAAAAAGCTCGAATGGAAGTACCAGCAAGAGATGCGCATCGAAACAGATGCGTTGGAGGCACTGATGGATTATGATTGGCCAGGGAATACTCGCGAGCTGAAAAATGTGGTGGAACGTTCTTTCCATATGTGTGAAAATGGGCGCATTACATTTGATCAGTTGCCGGCGTCCATTCGCAATACTCAGCAGACTGCCCTGCCGCTCCACCTCGCCAAAATGGATGAGCTGTTGCCGTTAAAAGAAGCGGTTGAACGGTTTGAACGTGCGTATATCCAACGACTCTTAAAAGAGACAGACACCATGCAGCAGTGTGCGGATAAGCTGCAAGTGAACATATCCACACTCGTGCGAAAAAAACGCAGCCTCCGCATAAAATAGTGCAAAAGGAAAAGCCCGATACATTTAAGTTCGGGCTTTCTCGTTATTACATAGTATGGTCTCGCAAACATTCGGGGGCTATCTCACAAGCCCTTCTCTTAATGTGTTGATCCCATGCTCCAGATACCCCTTCAAACAGCTTAAGACGTAAACCCAGCCTTCTTTATTGTCGACCATTTTTTGCAGGAGCGCAGGATCATTTTCTTGAAAGCCCTCTTCGTTCATTTCGATGATCGTCGTGGCTTCATCCAACGCTTTTAACGTAATCGTTACAGTATTTTCTTCTCCCGCCCACTGGAAAACGATTCGTTTATTCACTTCAATTTCGTGAACGGTAATCCCTACTTCTGCATTGTAAATATCGTAGAATAACGTAATGTTCTTCCCTTCTTCCCACCTTGCCGAGCTGGAAGAGAACCAGAAGTTGCCGATTTTCTCTGGGTCCACAAAAGCTTCGAACACTTCATGGGCAGGCCTGTTAATCTGAAATTTTGTAAGATTATTCATGCGTCCGTCAACTCTCTTTCTGATTGCTGCTTCCACCGTATCACAATCACACTTGCTGGACAAATGATAGAATGACTCCCTTTTATTCTTTTACTGCCCCAGAAGTCAATCCTGAGATAATCCGCTTTTGGAAAATCAATACCATCACTACGAGTGGGATCGTCACGATGATCGAGGCAGCAGATATTTCTCCCCACGGGATTGTAAACATTCCTTGAAACATGACGATTCCCACAGGCACAGTCTTCATCGCTTCCTGTGTATTCAACGTCAAGGCGAACAAAAATTCATTCCACGCTGCTATAAAAACGAGGATGGCCGTCGTAAAAACCCCAGGCATAGCGAGTGGGAAAAATACCTTGGTCATCGTCTGCCAAATGCTCGCGCCGTCTACTTTGGCTGCTTCGCCCAAATCACTCGGTATTTTGCGGAAAAAGATGGTCAGATTCCAGATCGCAAGCGGCAGCGCAAAAGTTGTATAAGGAATGATCAGGCCTATGTAGCTGTTCGTTAAGCCCATCGATTGCATGAACATAAAAATTGGTGAAATGGTAGCGATCTGCGGAAACATGGACACAGCCAGTACAACACCTAAAATAATCGTCTTTCCCCGAAAGGACAGCCAGGCAATCGCATATGCAGCAAAGGAAGCAATCGTAATGGAGTATAGAGTAGTTAACGTCGCCACGACAGTTGAATTCCACAAGTAACGGGCAAACGGTCTTTCTGTGAAGACGCGGACAAAGTTGTCAAAAGAAGGATTTTGGATGATAAAATGAAAGGCTCGCTCTCCAAACAGCTCCGCTGGTGGCTTCAATGCTGCGAGGAGAATCCATAAAAACGGGAACATCACAAGAAAAACGAATAGCAGTAAACCCACATAAAACAAGGGACCCGTATGTTTGCGCATCCAATCACCTCCTTATTTGCCACTGCCATCACTCAGCAGATCAGCTCCCAATATTTTGACATAGCCGATGGAGATCAAAGCCACACATAAAAAGACAATGACTGCAAGCGCTGAGCCTTCCCCGAAGCTCATTTGAGCAAACATCGTTTTATACGCGTAAATGGAAATGGTCTCGGTCGAGTTCCCGGGTGCCCCACCTGTCAGCGTGTAAATCAAATCAAATACACGGAATGCATCAAGCGTACGGAACAATAGCGCCACCAGAATGGTTGATTTCAGCATAGGAAGCGTAATACGAAAAAATTGCTGGGTGCGAGTGGCACCGTCCACAGAAGCTGCTTCATACAAGCTTTGCGGGATCGTTTGCAGGCCTGCGAATATGAGCAAAGCCATGAACGGCGTTGTCTTCCACACATCTGCCAAAATGACGGAAAACATGGCTCCAGCCTTGGTCGTCAGGAGCATCCCCATATCTGAGATCAACCCTGCCTGCTCAAAAAGATAGGCAACGATGCCATTTTGCCCGTCGTACAAAAACTTCCACATCATCGCGGAGATCACAGTCGGAATCGCCCACGGTATTAACACGGTTGCTCGAACAAGACTCCTTCCACGAAAAGGTCGATTGATCAACAGTGCAATCAATATGCCGAGCACCAATTCAATGGCAACGGAGATAACGGTAAAAAACGCAGTATTATACAGAGCCCCCCACATCCGAGCGTCCGTTAAAAACTTCTTGTAGTAGGCAAAACCAACAAAGTTGGGCTCGATAATCGAAGCTTCAATGCCTTGGATCACGCCTAGAGAACCCTCTGGCTTCGAAAGCAGCTTTTGTTCACTCATTTGTAAAAGGACCGCTCTGACTTCTGCCAAGCTGGTTTTGATTGAGTCTGTTTGTTCGTTCGAGAGACTCACATATTTGAGTTCTGTGGGGACTGGTTTAAAGTCCAGCAATAGCTGGTCGATCATTTGGTATCTGCTCGCGATCTCGCCTGTTTGGTTGAGGGAAGTGTTCATTTGTTCGATTTGCGCTTGGAGCGCGTTCAATTTTTCCTTTGATGACCCTTCTGCAGAGTCCACCTCCCTCTTCACATACCGGAGCAGATTGGGTAACGTGCTGACGTAGCGCTCCATATCTAGTCCGTATGAAGAGTGAATCTCTGATTTCGTCGGGTCGTTCAACCGGATATCGTGCAGACTGATCCAAAAGGATCGCATGACAGGCCAAATCGCGATAACAAGTATGATGAGCAGTGCAGGAAAAATCAGCAAATACCCCATCTGTTTTTCTGAGAGAGACATTTTGGTTAATCGATTCATCCGTTCACCACCTTCCTTCCCGCTAGAAGCTTGGTTGTGCTTGCCAGATCGTTGTGCAACCTCCAAGGAAGCCGGTTAGACCCCCTTGGAAGCCCCACTTGTTGCCGCTTATTTTTTCATCAAGTCGTTCATCTGCGTTTCCATGTTTTGCACCGCTTGCTCGGCTGTTTGCTGCCCTACGAGCGCTTTGGATACCTCGATTTGGATCACTTCCGAAATTTTTGGATAGATCGGAGTTGTTGGACGAGATACAGCAGCGCTTACGCCATCGACGAAATCTTTGTTGGCAAACAACGGACTGGCTTTTTGAACATCGGCATCATCGTAGGCTGGCAGGTAGGTTGGGGCGAGCCCACCTTCTACCGCTGAAATTTCCTGCCCTTCTGGACCTGTCATGAATTTAAGGAATTCCCATGCTTCTTTCGGGTGCTTCGAAAACTTGTTGATTCCGCCCATCCAACCGCCGAGTGCTGCTGCGGAGCCTGCATCGCCTGCTGGCAGTGGAGCGATCCCGACTTGATCGACGATTTTGGACTGAGCCTGATCCTGCGCCAACGCGAACTGATACGGCCAGTTGCGGATAAAAGGTGCCTGCCCCTCGAGGAATGCCGTATGTGATTCTGGCTCCATGAATGTGGTGATATTGGTTGGGACGAAATCGGATTTGACGACTTCGATCATTTTTTTCAATCCTTTGATCGTAGCTGGATTGTTGACCGCTACTTTGCCTTGCTCATCCAAAATTTTTCCGCCGTACGATGCACTGAACTCGACAAAGTTACAAACCAATCCTTCATATTGCTTGGCTTGCATCAAGTAGCCGAACTTCGTGCCGCCCTTGCCCTTCGTGGCTTTTGCTTGGGTAATCAGTTCATCCCACGTCTTTGGTGCTTCGGTTACGAGATCTTTGCGGTAAAACAAGAGTCCCGCGTCGATAAACTTGGGCATAGTCCATTGCTGGCCGCCAAAGTTCCCGGCATCCATTGCCCCTTTGATGTATTTTCCGGTTTCGATTCCATCTTGCTCCATCAGGCGATCGAGCGGCAGGAGATAACCCGCTTGTGCGAATTCAGCCGGCCAAATGACGTCCAGGTCAAACACGTCGATTTCAGATGATTGTGCACTGAACATGGTGACGTATTGATCATGACTCTGCCCGGAATCGGCAGGCATCTCTCGGATTTCTACTTCGATATTTGGATTGGCTTTTTGGAAAGCTTCTACGAGCTTTTTGGTGGAATCAGTCGCGTCTTTTCCTCGTGCGTAGACAAGCTTAATTTTTTCGGCTGCGGGCGGTGCTGGATCTGTTTTAGTTGCGGATGGTGTTGAAGGCTGTGATGGGGTTGTATCTGTAGAGGCTTGCTGAGGTGTGGAAGAACATGCTGCCAATGAGAAGGCCATTAATAAGGTAAGTCCAACGGATGTAAGTCTTTTCGCAACTTTCATCTAAGTAACCCCCTATGCTCATGTTAGAAACTTGACTGCTTCACCTTTTTGTGCGGATGTGTAGATGGCTTCGATCAATCTGTTAATGTACAAGGCTTGTTCCGGTGTGCAGAGAATCTCTGCCTTCCCTTCGATGGCGTCGATGAAATTACGGAATAAGAGTACGCGTTCTTTTTGAGGTTTTGGTGTTAATTCTGTCGAGGCAGATACGCCGTTCCATTCGTGGTAAAGCGTGAACTGGTTATCCAATAAACGAAGGGATGCCCCACCCTCTTGTCCATATAGTTGAAGGAAAACGTTTTCCTCTTCGATGTGAGAAGCCCAGCTTGCGTCGAGCGTAAGCGACAATCCGTTCTCAAAGGTGATCATCGCCACTGCCATATCTTCCACGTCAAACTTCCCGCTATCATCGATCCTTCCCCACTCTGACAAGCCGCGTTTGTGAGGCCCGAATTGCGCGTACGTTTGCCCGAGGACGGATACAGGCTTTGGATGGTCCAAGAGCCATAAGGTCAAATCGAGCATATGTACGCCGATATCAATCAACGGACCGCCGCCTGCCCATTCTTTTTGCGTAAACCAGCTCCCCCATCCTGGAATCCCATTTCGTCTGACCCAACCGGTTTTGGCGTGATAAATATTTCCCAGCTTTCCTTCCTTCAGCCATGTTTTGACTTGCAGGGAATCGCTTCGGAATCGGTTATTTTGTGCTACCATGAGGATTTTGTCTACTTTCTTCGCGGCTTCGATCATTTCTTCTGCTTCCTGAGCATTCATCGCCATCGGCTTTTCGCACAGCAAATGCTTGCCTGCTGCAAGCGCACTTTTGGTTGCTTCTGCATGCAAGTAGTTCGGGACACAAACAATGATCGCGTCGGTATCAGACTCTTGAAGCATCGTCTCGTACTCAGTGAAAACCTGCGGAATGTCATGTCGTTTCGCACGATAAGAAGCCATTTCTGCGGAAATATCTGCAATGGCAACTACCTCTGCTCGCGGCTCTTCTTTAATCGCCTCCAAGTGTGCTTCTGTAATTCCCCCTGCACCGATGATTCCGATTTTCCATTTGCGTCGATTCGTCATTTTTTCCCCTCCTACACCCACCATAGATTCTGGACTGGTTCCCGCAAGATGACTTGCTGCAGGTTTTGAACAGCGCGCTGAAAGCCTTCCTCAATCGACATGATGGCATCCTCGTGCTCGATGCTCACGACATAATCGTATCCATTCATGCGCAGTGCACTCATCATATCCACCCACGTCTGCTGTGAATGCCCATAGCCTACGGTTCGGAAATACCAAGCACGTTCATGTAGATTGGCGTAGGAATTCATATCCGTCAGCCCGTACATGTTCACTTTTTCCTGGTCAATATACGTGTCTTTGGCATGGAAATGATAGATGGCTTTTTCTTTGCCTAAGATTTTGATCGCAGCTACCGGATCAATCCCTTGCCACCACATGTGACTTGGATCGAAGTTTGCCCCAATCCCCTCGCCTACCTGTTCCCGCAGCTTCAGCAGTGTCCCAGGTGTGTGGACGAGAAAGCCGCCATGCAGTTCCAACGCAACCTTGACATGATGCTCAGTCGCATACGCAGTCCAATCGCGCCAGTACGGAATGAGCTTCTCGTTCCATTGCCAATGGAGCACGTCTCGATACTCATTGGGCCAAGGAGCAACGGGCCAGCTCGGGTACTTCGCTCCTTCGTGGTCGCCTGCCGTGCCAGAAAAGCAATTGACCACAGGCACCTCCAGCATCTCGGCTAGCTGTACCGTTTTCACAAACGTATCGTGGGACTGCTGCGCAAAGCTTTTATCTGGTGTCAACGGGTTGCCGTGACAACTGAGCGCGCTGATTATCAATCCCCGATCCTCTACTGCTTTTTTGTACGCTCGTCTTTTTTCCGGACTTTCCAACAGCTCATCCAGATTGCAGTGCGCATTGCCCGGATAGCAGCCTGTGCCGATTTCCACAGCCTCTAAACCTGCTGCCTTCACATGATCCAGCATTTCTTCGAACGACTTCTCGCTAAAAAGAACGGTAAATACGCCAAGCTTCATATCTCTTCACCCCTTTTGAATGCGTAAACTCGTTTGCTTCTTCTATATGGTAAGACTTGTTGCCTCACTTCAGTAAAGCGCTTACAGTTTGGCGAATCACGAGATGGTGTGGGACGGTGCTCATTCTCTCTACTGGTTCATTGCGGATTTGTCTGAGTAGTTGCTCTGCTGCGGCTTTTCCGTACATGAACGGGTCATTGTGCACGGTGGTGAGCATGGGGCGGGAAAGTGAGGCAAGCTCCAAATTGTCGAAGCCCATGACGGAGATGTCTTCTGGTACACGAACGCCATGGTCGTACAAGTAATTGAGGACGCCAACCGCCATTAGGTCTGTTGCGACAAAAACGGCTGGTGGACGAATTTTTTTTTCA